>JANOWA010000308.1:0-3633 GCA_031417675.1 Methylotenera sp. | reverse complement strand
AGCCCAGCCACAGCCGTGTTAGCGTGGTTAAAATTAATAAGCCGATAAAAATAAAAGTAAGTGTAGATGCCATAAGTTATTGTTAAAGCGTGTCTCTAAATTAAGTTAAACTAGTGCTATTCTGAAGCATTTGCGGGGGTTTGGTTCACTCGCACTACCCTTAACCGCTATTTTAATGGAAATCATGATGAACGCAGCAAGTAACAACGCTAATAATGAAAATTTAATTTGGTTAGATATGGAGATGAGCGGTTTGCTGCCCGATAGCGACCGCATTTTAGAGCTGGCGGCGGTGGTGACCGATGCCGAACTGAATGTATTAGCCGAATCGCCCGTGTTGGTGATTCATCAATCTGATGCGGTATTAAACGGCATGGATGCGTGGAATCAAGGTACGCACAAACGCAGCGGTTTGATTGATAAAGTGAAAGCCTCAACGCTGGATGAAGCCGAAGCAAGCATACAAATGATTGCGTTTTTAAAGCAACATGTGCCAACAGGAAAATCGCCAATGTGTGGCAACTCTATCTGCCAAGATAGACGCTTTATGGCGCGCTATATGCCTGATTTAGAAGCGTATTTTCATTATCGTAATTTAGATGTGAGCGTGTTTAAAGAGTTGGCACGGCGCTGGAAACCAAGCATTTATTCGGGCTTTAAAAAAGCCAGCAAACACGAAGCGTTGGCGGATATTTACGAATCAATCGACGAGCTAAAATATTATCGCGAACACTTTATTGTTAAATAATATTGTTAAATAGTGCGCTATAAATGACAGGCAAAAAAAGGGGCATAACATCTTTTATGTGTTACGCCCCGAGGGAGGAGACTTTAGCTTTGGAGAGCTTAATTAATATTAAGCAATAGCTATGCCAACTCGCCCTCTACGGTTTTTTTGTAACAATTTAAATACGCATTTGCGCTGGAATCCCAGCTAATATCCCGTGTCATGCCATTTTTTTGAATTTGACGCCACGTTTTTTTATTTTTCCAAACTGCAACAGCCTGTTGAATTGTGACCAACAGTGACGTGCTAGTGACACTTTTTACCACAAAACCCGTCGCACTGTTGTTTTTAAGTGATAATTCTGTCGTGTCGCACACCGTATCTGCCAGCCCACCCGTGGCGTTAACAATAGGCGGCGTGCCATAAGCCAAACCATACAGCTGATTTAAGCCGCAAGGCTCAAAACGTGACGGCATAATAAACAGGTCGCTACCCGCCATAATGTTGTGTGATAAATGCTCATGATAGCCCGTATTCATGCTGACTTGATTCGGAAAGCTTTCTGCCAGCTCGTTAAATTGTGCTTCTAGCGCTTTATCGCCACTGCCCAAAATGGCAAACTGGCAGCCTTGCTTAATCAGTTTTGGCATAATATCAGGCAACAAATCCAAGCCTTTTTGATGCGTTAAACGGCTTACGACGCCCAATAATGGTACATTTGCATCTATATTAAGCCCCAATTGCTGTTGCAGCGCATGCTTAACCGCGTGCTTGCCTGTGATGCGAGCATTGCTGTAGTGTTTGGGCAAATGCACATCGGTTGCGGGGTTCCATTCTTGCGTATCAATGCCGTTTACAATGCCCTTTAAATCGGCTGCTCTAGTTTGTAATAAGCCTTCTAGGCCAAATCCAAATTGTTTAGTTTGAATTTCTTGCGCATAAGTGGGGCTAACCGTGCAGAGTTTATCTGCATAAAAAAGCCCCGCTTTTAAAAATGAAAGCTGCTTAAAGTACTCAAACCCGTTCATTTGAAAATGCGCTGCAGGCAGCTCAAGGGTTTCAATCCAGCTGGCGTCAAAACAGCCTTGAAACGCAATGTTGTGAATGCTAAAAAGGCATTTTGTTGGGCTGTTATCCAATAACTTCATATAGGCTGGCGTTAATCCTGTTTGCCAATCGTTGCAATGTATCAGGTCTGGCAACCAGTCTTTAATTGGGCTGCTAGCACTGCACAACAAGCTTGCCACGCGCGATAGCACACCAAAGCGCAGCGGATTGTCTGGCCAATCAGTGCCATGCTCATCGCTATAAGGCCCGCCAGTGCGCTCAAATAATTCTGCATTTTTAATGGCAATTACAGTAATGTCAGAATCAGGCATTTTGCCAGCAATTAAGGTGCAAGCTTGGCCTAGCACGCTAAGATTAGCGATAACGTGCATTGATTGTAGCTTAGCCAATACGGCGCTGTAGGCGGGCAGCAGTATTTTGATGTCGCCACTAAAATTGGGTAGTTGACTAATGGCTTTGGGCAGCGCACCGCTTACGTCGGCCAAGCCGCCAGTTATAATCAGTGGGTAAGCTTCGGATGTAGCAAATAAAACGCGCAAATTATTCTCTCAAGGCATTAAATGGTATATTTGCATTATAGATTGTTTATAGGGCGTAGCATATGGCGGCAGAGCGTTTGGTTTCAATGCAGTGGTTGGCAGTGGGTGGCGGCGCAGCAATAGGCGCGTGGGTGCGTTGGGGGTTAGGCATTGCCTTAAACGCTAGTATTTTGCCCATGGGTACGCTGATTGCCAATTTAGGCGGCGGCCTGTTAATGGGCATGGCGCTGGCGTATTTTGCTAGCACGTCCACACATGATACTTTACGCTTACTCGTGATGACTGGCTTTTTAGGCGGCTTGACCACGTTTTCTGCCTTCTCGGCCGAAGCGTTTAGTTTTCTACAAAAACAACAATATGCTTGGGCGGCAGGGCATATTGCTAGCCATGTTATAGGCAGTTTATTGATGACAGCGCTTGGGTTTGCGCTGGTGCATTATTTGCGAAGTTAAATTCGGTAGGGCGGTAATAGGGATTTAAATTGGCAATCTCAACAAAACAAACAGATGTGCTTATTGTCGGCGCAGGTCCTACAGGGCTATCTTTAGCCTGTCAGCTTACCCGTTACGGTATCGATTTCATCATCATTGACAAAAGTGAAGGCGTTACCGCTTATTCCAAAGCGCTTGGCGTGCACGCACGTACACTGGAAATCTACCAACAACTCGGGCTGGCGGAGTACGCCGTGGCGCAAGGCACTATTGCTGGCAAGGTACGCATGCTGGCAGGTGGCAAAGTACGTGGAGAGATGAACTTGTCTAGCATCGGTCAGGGCATGAGTCCTTATCCGTTCATGCTAGTGCTGGAACAAAGCAGGAACGAGCGTCTGCTATACGATTATATGCAGGCGCACGGCAAGGATGTGCTATGGCAGACTGAGTTGCAAAGCCTTACCCAAACCGAAACGCAGGTGACGGCTACCGTCAATACTGCTAATGGCGAATCCAGCATCATCCACAGCCAATACTTAGTGGGATGTGATGGCCCCAAAAGCCCGGTCAGGCATGGCTTGGGGCTTGCCTTTGAGGGCAGCACCTTTGAGCGCCTGTTTTATGTAGCCGATGTTGAGATGCACTGGCCGTTCAGTCACGACGCGCTGCACCTATGCCCTACGCCAAACTCTTTCGTCGCCTTCTTTCCCATGCTTGGCACAAACAGTTACCGTATCATCGGCGCTTTCCCAGCAGGATTTAATCAGGACGAAGGCGAAACGCCATATGCGGAAATCGAGCAGCACATCAAGCAGGAATCGCAGATTGCGCTAGAAATATCTAAAGTCAACTGGTTTTCGACCTATAA
>JANOWA010000307.1:0-4204 GCA_031417675.1 Methylotenera sp. | reverse complement strand
CGATATGGCGAATCTAGCCAAAGTGGAGCGTAGCTATCGCGAGCTAAATAAAGTGCTGAATTTTGACGAGACAATCACGCCCGTCACTTACATTAACTCTGCCGCCGATTTAAAAGCCTTTTGTGGCGAACACGGCGGCATTGTGTGTACCAGCACCAACGCGCCAAAAATTTTGGATTGGGGCTTTAAACAGCGCGAAAAAGTGTTGTTTTTCCCCGATCAAAACCTTGGTCGCTGGAGCGGGTATAAAATGGGCATTCCGCTAGAGCAAATGCCAATTTGGGATCCTGATCAACCGCAAGGCGGCTTAACCGTTGAGCAAATTAAAAACGCCAAAATATTGCTGTGGAAAGGCCACTGCGCGGTGCATCAAATGTTCCGTCTGCAGAATATTGAACACTTTAGAAAACTGCACCCCGATGGTCAGGTGATTTCGCACCCTGAAGCACCGTTTGAAGTGTGCTTAAATTCTGATTTTGTCGGCTCGACAGAATATATTTTACGCACGGTGACTAACGCCGCGCCCAACTCCAAATGGTTAGTAGGTACCGAGCTTAACTTGGTCACTCGCCTCGCCGAGCAAATGAAACCGCAAGGCAAACATGTGCAATTTATGAGCCACGTGGTGTGCGAATGCAGCACCATGGCGCGCATCGATCCGCAACATTTAGCGTGGACACTAGAAAATTTAGCCGATGGTAATGTGGTGAATCAAATTAAAGTACCAAAACATGAGGCTGAATTGGCAAAATTGACCTTGGAGCGCATGCTTGCGGCCTCTTAACCCGTCATTGCGAGCAAGGCGAAGCAATCCATGCTATTTCCCAATATCAAAATCGTTTTGGATTGCCACGCCTAAAGTAAACTTTAGGCTCGCAATGACAAATAGAGGATTTTAAGATGAGCTGCCCACTCTGCCAGCCCAGCATGCATGAAGTGTTGTGGCAAGATGGTTTTTGCCGAGTAGTACTATTAAATGATGCCGATTACCCCGCCTATTGCCGTGTTGAACTGATTGCACATACCAAAGAAATGACTGATTTAGTGCCAAATGACCGCGCACGCATGATGAAAGTTGTTTTTGCAGTAGAAACTGCCATGCGAGAAGTGGTGAAGCCCGACAAAATTAACTTAGCAAGCCTTGGCAATAAAACACCGCACTTGCACTGGCATGTGATCCCGCGCTTTGAAAACGATAAACACTTTCCGAACTCTCATTGGGGTACAGTCACAAATGACATCCTGCAAGCCAATATCCATGCGCTTTCTAGAGCATTGCAAGTATTGCTAACTGACAAAATAAAAGCCCATATTGAATGCGCTTTGTAAGAGCGGATTAATCCGCGATAGCACTTTCTGCCAATTATTTCGCGGATAAATCCGCTCCTACATTAAACCACTAGCCGCGCTACCACTTGGCCATTCACTAAATGGCTTTCAATAATTTCATCAATATCATCATTATCCACAAACGTGTACCAAATGGCTTGCGGATAAATCACCATTAATGGACCTTGCGCGCAACGATCTAAACAACCAGAGCGGTTAATACGCACTTTGCCTTCGCCGTTTAATCCCAGCTTTTTCACCCGTGCTTTCATGTGATCAAACGCCGCCTCTGCGCCTTTATCTTGGCAGCATGCCTCGCCGTTTTCGCGCTGATTTAAGCAAAAAAATACGTTGTGTTGATAAAAATTAGTCATTTTTGATTTTATATTTCATTTCTAAAATAATATTTTGTCATTAGACTTTTCTTCAACATCATTCAGTCGCAACTTGGTCTTCTTGCGTAAAAGTCCACGTTCTGGTGATGCTCAAAATATCGGTATCTTTTTTAATATCCTCTGGAAACCGCGAATAAGGCGCGGCCAGCTCTACAATGCGTTTGGCAGCTTCGTCTAACACTTTAGAGCCAGAGCTTTTATCGACCACTACATCCTCAATACTGCCATCGGCTTTAATTGATACCGTCATGCGCAATTGACCGTACAATTTTTGCGCTTTTGCGGCTTCAGGATAATTCATATTACCGATGCGTTCTACTTTTTGTCGCCACGATTCTACATACATGGCAAAGCGATATTCTTTGGTGCGCGCGCCAATAAATTTGCGTTTGGGGCGTTTTTCATACTCGCTTTGTTGCTTATCAATTAGCGCAGATAGCCTATCCATTTCTAAGGCAGCTGCGGTTAAAGTTGCGCTATCTAAAGATTTAGCTTTAGATTTTTGGTCGCCCTCTTCAGGCTCTGCAGCAGCCGCATTTTGTGTGGGGTTTGATTCAATTTTTTTCATCGAATTAATTTGCGTCATCAACTCTTGCGCTTGTTTCGTTAGCTCATCCACGCGCTTTTGCTCTCGTGCTTCTTGCGCTTTTACTTTGGCTGATTTTGCCGCGCTATGCGGCTCTGCACTTGGTTGTAACTTAACTTCGGTGGTTTTTTCTTTGGGGGCGGGCAAGGCCGTTTTCATGGTGCGATTGTCATCGGTATTGCCGCCACGGTCTAAATTGGCCTGCGCCAACGCTTCGGCTTTTTCTGGCGCAGTCTTGGTTTTGGCATTCACCAATACCACGCTTAATGAAGGCAAATGATCGGCAATTTTTTTCAGTTCTGGCTGAAAATGAATCGTTAAAATAACCACGTGAATGGCGATAGAAATTAGAATCGCGATTTTCATCGCGCTCATCGCTTCCTCGCCCACTTGCGCCGTCGATACCGCTCGAATGCTTTGTTTTGCTGCTGCGCTCAAACTTTAGGTTTTCCCCAAAAAGACTATTTTAGAGCATCGAGGATTTTTTGATGTACGCCACCAAAGCCACCGTTACTCATGACTAAGATATGGTCG
Organism: Methylotenera sp.; assembly: GCA_031417675.1. Taxonomy (GTDB): domain Bacteria; phylum Pseudomonadota; class Gammaproteobacteria; order Burkholderiales; family Methylophilaceae; genus Methylotenera_A. The sequence continues at coordinate 1,360 of JANOWA010000307.1, read as the reverse complement.
CCTGATTTGGCCGATTTTGCAATGGCTGTGACTAAATTTTCTAAACTTTCAAAGGTTTGCGCCTTATTTTTAATGGGTTTTAGCGCTTCTGCAGCATCCCAACCTAAATTTGCGCCATAACAAAACACCAAATCAGCGTCTTTTAAGCTGGCTGGTAGCGCGGCTTTCATCACACCAAGCTTCATGGTGTTACTGCGCGGCTCAAGCACCGCCAAAATTCGCGCAGTACCCACTTTTGCGCGTAGGCCTGCTACCGTGGTTTCTATGGCCGTTGGATGGTGCGCAAAATCGTCATAAACCGTCACATTATTCACCACACCTTTGGTTTCCATGCGACGTTTTACGTTTTTAAATTCGCCAAGCGCCTCAATCGCAATACAAGGCGCAACGCCCACATGCCGAGCCGCGGCGATGCTGGCGAGCGCATTCATTCTGTTGTGTTCGCCCAACATTGTCCAACTGACACGGGCTTGACGTTCACCTTTAAAAAGTACATCAAAGCTACCGTTGGCATCAATATTGGCTGCTTGCCAGTCATTGTCAGTGCCAAACTGCTCAACTGGTGTCCAACAGCCTTTATCAATCACGCGCTTTAAGCTATCTTCACGGCCATTTACCACTACCAAACCATCTTGCGGCACTGTCCTAACTAAGTGATGAAATTGTTTTTCTATCGCTGGCAAATCATCAAAAATATCGGCATGATCAAACTCTAAATTGTTTAATATGGCGGTACGCGGGCGGTAATGTACAAATTTAGAACGCTTATCGAAAAAGGCCGTATCGTATTCATCGGCCTCAATCACAAAAAAGGGTGAGCTACCATCATCTATGTTTTTAATCCCCTCTCCCGCAAGCGGGAGAGGGCTAGGGTGAGGGGCAATGCCTATAGTCGAGCCGCCCCTCTCCCCAACCCCTCTCCCGCCATCCAAATTCATAGAGTGCGAGAGACTCATCTGCTTAATTATTTGTGCTGGCGGTACTAGCGGCAACCTTGCCGAAACGCCAAAATTCTCTGGCACGCCACCAATCAAAAAGCCTGGCGCAAGCCCAGCATATTCCAATATCCACGCCAACATGGATGATGTTGTTGTTTTGCCATGCGTACCCGCCACAGCCAGCACCCACTTGCCCTGTAGCACGTTTTCTGCCAACCACTGCGGGCCAGAAATATAGGGCAAACCAAGATTTAAAATTTCTTCCATTAACGGGTTGCCGCGCGAAACCACGTTGCCAATCACGTAAATATCGGGGTTAAGCTTAGTTTGCGCAGGGTCAAAACCTTCAATCAACTCAATGCCTTGCGCCTCAAGCTGCGTGCTCATTGGCGGATACACATTGGCATCACACCCCGTCACGC
>JANOWA010000306.1:0-4708 GCA_031417675.1 Methylotenera sp. | reverse complement strand
CAAGCCACGCAACGCTTAGAACAAACGCTGCAAATGCTGCTGCCAACTGCCAGAATCGCACGCGTTGATCGCGATAGCATGCGTAGCAAAGATGCGCTTACCCACGTATTAACAAGCGTACACGCGGGTGAGATTGATATTTTAGTCGGCACACAAATGCTGGCCAAAGGGCATGATTTTCCTAACTTAACCTTAGTTGGCGTGTTAGATACCGATAGCGCGTTGTATAGCCCCGATTTTCGCGCTAGCGAGAAATTATTCGCGCAACTAATGCAAGTGGCTGGCCGCGCGGGGCGTGCAGACAAGGCGGGCGAGGTGCTGATTCAAACCGTCTTCCCCCAGCATGCCTTGTTTAATGCGCTACGCAGCCAAGATTATGTGCGTTTTGCTAACGAGTTGCTGCAAGAAAGACAAGCGATGCAGTTTCCACCCGCCAGTTATTTTGCGCTATTGCGCGCTGAATCGAACAACTTTGCAGAAGTAGAAAAATTTTTGCAATTAGCCAGAAATTCGGCGCGTAATTTGACGCAAAATTTGAATAATGATGTGATGGTTTACGATATTATTCGCCCACAAATGGAGCGCCTAAAAAGCATGGAGCGCGGGCAACTATTGCTGCAAGCCAATAACCGCGCGGCTTTACAACGTTTATTAAAAGTTTGGCTGCCAGAAATTAAAGGTTTTTTATTGGCTAATAAAGTGCGTTGGAGTATTGATATTGACCCGCTGGAATTTTGAGCCTGTTTTTGCTTGGTAAACTGCATCTAGCTTAAAAAGAAAGTAAAATAGCGTTTTAGTTAAAACAAATAATTTGCGGGATTGGTGAAATGGCATCATGAAACTTTCCCAAAGTTTAGTCGCGGGTTCGATTCCCGTATCCCGCTCCAATAGGCTTATACAGAAAGTGTGCAATGACAGAAACACCACCAGTAGTTTTAACCTTTGCCGCCACTGACCCTAGCGGCGGCGCGGGTTTGCAGGCTGATATTTTAGCGTTAGCCAGTATTGGCTGCCATCCGCTATCGGTTGTTACAGGCATTACTGTGCAAGATACGGTGGGTGTTGAAAGCGTAATGGCGCTAGATGCTGATTTAATTAACGAGCAAGCGCGGACTATTTTAGAGGACGTGCAAGTGTCGGCGTTTAAGCTTGGGCTTTTGGGTAGCATAGAAAATATCGCAGTCATCGCCGAAATTGTGGCGGATTATCCCGATGTGCCACTATTAATTGACCCAATTTTAACTTCTGGCCGCGGTGACGAGCTAGCCAACGAAGAGATGCAAGCGGCTATGTGCGAGCTGTTGTTTCCGCAAGCAACGCTGATTACGCCCAATAGCTTAGAGGCGCGTCGTTTGGCGTTTTACGATGATATTGACGAAATTCAGCATACTTCGTTAGATGAAGCAGCCATGCGCTTGCTAGAGATGGGTAGCGAATATGTGCTAGTGACAGGCACGCATGAGCGCAGTATAGATGTAGTGAATTCGCTTTACGGCACCAGCACAACAGGTGCGGGCGGTTTAATAAAAGCCTATCATTGGGAGCGGCTCGCAGGCAGTTATCACGGTTCTGGCTGTACCTTAACGAGCGCAATTGCGGCTTGCTTAGCGCATGGTTTAAGCATGGAAGAAGCGATTATCGAGGCGCAAGAATACACTTGGCAAACGCTTAAAAACGCCTTCCGCCCAGGAATGGGGCAATTTATTCCAGACCGCTTTTTTTGGGCGCGCGAAGAAGATGAAGAAGCGAAAGAAAACGGCAACAACAATGACAAATCACCGTTCATTCAGCATTAGCGCGCTTTAAAGTCTTGATATGACTAAAGGCCTGTATGCAATCACGCCCGATATGGCTGATACTGATTTGTTGCTGCAAAAGGTAGAAGCAGTGCTGCAAGGGGGCATAAATATTTTGCAATACCGCAACAAGCTTGCAAACCACAAATTGCAAACCCAGCAAGCGCGCGCGCTTTTGCCATTGTGTCGTCAATATAACGTGCCATTAATTATTAACGATTCGGTAAAGCTTTGTTTAACCTTAGATGCAGATGGCGTACATTTAGGCGCAGATGATGGCAACTTGGCGGAAGTTAGAGCAAGAATCGGCAAGGACAAACTTTTGGGTGCATCTTGCTATAACCGGTTTGATTTGGCATTGGCCGCACAGCAAGCGGGCGCAAGTTATGTGGCTTTTGGCGCATGTTTCGCCAGCAGTACCAAACCGAATGCGCCTGTCGCGGACTTGGAGTTGTTTACGCGCGCTAAAACAGAACTTAACATACCAACAGTGGCTATTGGCGGCATTAGTTTGCAAAATGCACCTTCGGTCATTCAAGCGGGTGCAGATGCAATTGCCGTGATTAGCGCTATTTTTAACGCAGAAGATATAAAGTTAGCGGCAACACAATTTATAGTGTTAACGCAAACTAAATTTTAGGATATTTTTTGTCGAGAAAATAATATGGCTTGGAAGCCGCATAGGATATTGGCTTGCAGAGCATTGAAATAATTAATTACCAATTAATCGTGGTCTAGGCTAGCCCCTATTATTCACCATTGGCTCCTTTATTTTTGATAAATATAAATAAATAGCAAAATATGCCTTACTCAATTTAATCATAGGCTGTAAAATCGTCGCATATTTAGAGTAACTATAAATATCAGTTAAGAATAAAATTTATGAATAAAATCAGTGCAATAGATTTATTTTGTGGGGCAGGAGGATTAACCCATGGACTCATCAAATCTAAAATTAATGTTGTAGCTGGTTTTGACATTGAAGAGTCCTGTCGCTATGCCTACGAAAAAAACAATAAAAATGCTCAGTTTATTAATCGTGATGTCTCAAAATTAACTGCTGAAGAAGTCTTATCACTTTATCCAAAAGGCCATATCAAACTTTTAGCTGGGTGCGCCCCTTGCCAACCTTTCTCAACTTACTCGCAAGGGCGAGACGTACAAAAAGATAAAAAATGGCCTTTGTTATACGCTTTTTCTCGATTAATTCGCGAAGTTGAACCCGAATTAGTTACTATGGAAAACGTGCCCGATGTAACAAAACATGAGGTATATCACGACTTTGTTTCAGAATTAAAACAATTGGGTTACCACGTTTGGGCTCAACAAGTTTACTGTCCCAATTACGGCATTCCACAAGTTCGAAAGCGCCATGTGTTATTAGCATCTAAATTTGGAGATATTGAATTAATAGAAGCAACACACAATCCAAAAAACTATAGGACAGTAAAAGAAATCATCGGCAACCTACCCCCAATTCAAGCAGGGCAGAAGAATGATATAGACCCTTTGCATGTTTCTGCAAGTTTATCTGCACTCAATTTGGAACGTATTAAAATATCTAAAGAAGGCGGCTCTTGGCTGGATTGGCCTGAGAAACTACGGGCGGAATGCCACCGTAAAGAAAGTGGTAAAACCTACGGCGGTGTCTATGCTCGCATGTGTTGGGATAAGCCTAGCCCCACAATAACAACCCAGTGTTACGGTTTTGGTAATGGTCGTTTTGGCCACCCACTACAGAATAGAGCCATTTCATTACGTGAGGCAGCGATGTTGCAGACGTTTCCTAAAAGCTATAAATTTATTTCGCCAGATCAAAATTTTCATATGACCGTTGTTGGAAAAATGATTGGAAATGCTGTTCCTGTTGATTTGGGAAGAGTGATTGGAAAAAGCTTACATCAGCACGTTATTTAGTTTCGTTTTTACAAAAGCTACTTTGCACTCAACAATTCTTTTAAACGACCTTTTATATTCTCATAGGTCATATTGAGCCTAGTTTTTGCAACTTCGCTGAGAAGTGCTGTATGCATAAGCGCATCTCTAAGTGGCTTATACTCACGGCTGTCCCTTAAAAGGTTGTTTTGCCTTTCTCTATCGTCCCCTCCCTTATCAAAAAGAGAAGCCAAATCTGCCATTGCTAGGTACGATAGGTCATGATCATACTTTCTTATGTCTATGCTTATATTTCCCAGTTGTTTCGCTGTTTTTTCCCTTTTTTTATAATCAGCGATTTCAGTTTGTGATTCATTACTTAAATTAACACCTTTTTCTGATATGTAGCGTCTAAGAAGATTTTCTGAAATATAGCACTCAGCATACGAAGAGAAGCAAAAACCAGCATCATTTTTTAATTCATCTACCCATGTGTCAATTACGGCTTTATTAGCATCCCCCTTTTCAAGAGAAAAATCTGATGACACCGCATTATAAAGTTCTTCAGATTTCCTTTCTTTCCTAGTTATTTTAGGATTGTCAGGGTCTCCATCATCGCCAGTTTTTCTTCTTAAGGAATCCCATTGATCCATTATTTGAGGGAATATTTTGTCTTTTATTTCTTTTAAAAATAATTGATAAGAATGGTTGTCGGCAATCACGCCCTCCCTGCTGCTAGTGAAAGGGTCATCATTATCATCAAGTCCATTAAAATGAATTTGTCCGTAGACATAACTTTCAACAATTCGGTTTGTAGGAATATTTTTTAATATATCCTTTTCTCTCAATCTTCCATTTACAAAAAAATCTAACGTGACTTTTTCATCCGTCTCTCTGATTTTTAGATGACTAGGTTTTTTGACTGTTGCAATAAATCCATTAATATCAAGAGGAGAAGAAAGATTCGTAGTTTCCTTACAGAAAGGAAGGCAATCAATAATGTATGGGTCGTTAAAATTATTAATTGTCCATAAAAA
>JANOWA010000305.1:0-4123 GCA_031417675.1 Methylotenera sp. | reverse complement strand
CTGGATGATACCAAAGGCTGGCAGGCCGATCGCATCTATCAAGAAGGCGAAGATAGAATGACCGATAAGGATTACGATAAAGCGATTGGTTATTTTCAAAAGTTAGAATCACGCTTTCCACACGGCAAATACGCGGCGCAGGCGCAGCTAGAAATTGCCTATGCGCACTATAAAAAGCAAGATCCAATCTCTTGCGTGGCCGCGGCTGATCGCTTTATTAAGCTGCACCCCAATCACCCCAATGTGGATTATGCCTATTATCTCAAAGGCTTAGCCACTTTTAACGAGCGCGGATTTATTGAAAAATATACCGCGCAAGAAATTAGCGACCGCGATCCAAAAACGCTCAAACTCTCGTTCGCCGCCTTTAAAGAGCTCACCGACCGCTACCCAAAAAGCCGCTATTTTAAAGACGCCACGCAGCGCATGGTGTATTTAGTCAACGCGCTTTCGCAATCAGAAATGCATGTAGCGCGCTATTACATGAAGCGCCAAGCCTATTTAGCCGCGCTAAATCGCGCAAAATACGTGCTGGAATATTATCCAAACTCTACCGCGGTAGAAGAAGCCTTGGTGATTAGCATTAGCGCCTACGATTACATGGGCCTGACCGATTTAAAAGACGACACCCTGCGCGTGCTTAAGACCAACTACCCGCAAAACCCAATGTTGGCAGGAAAAAGTGGTGAGGATGAGCGCATTTGGTGGAAGTTTTGGGAAAGCTTGTATTAACTTTTAATTAGAAATTGATGGCTATATGTTTTAATTTTAGGCAATACTAAAAATTGTTAATGCCATGACTTTATTGTGTAATTTATTTTTAAAAATTAAATGGATTTCATATTTGACACTATCAAAAGCGTCAAATAGGATGCCTACTTTACGTTAGGCGGTTTAATGAAAGTCCTTGGCATCCCTCTCCAATATGCGTGCTTCAAATGCCGAAAAAGCTTTAAGCCCGCGTAGGGCGCAATAGCTTGCGTATTGCGCCGTATGAAAACTTATCCTTCGGCGTATTACGCTGTGCTAATACGCCCTACAAAAACTAGACTTCATCTCACCCTAAAAACACTAATAGCATCATAAAACACTTGATTTTTGTGCTATAAAGGTATAATTTATATACCATGATAACGTTCGAATTTGACGAATCTAAGAATCAAGCAAATCTTTTAAAACACGGTATTCATTTTATTGATGCCCAAGCACTATGGGATGACCCGAGATTATTGGAGATCCCTGCAAAACTAGAAGATGAGCCGCGATACTTGATAATAGGCCTGATTCAAGGCAAACACTGGTCAGCAATCATTACTTATCGAGGTTCAAATATTCGATTGATTTCCGTTCGTCGCTCGCGCACCGAGGAGGTTGCACTTTATGAAAGTTAAAACCGTGAAAGCTAAAGATTTTGAGCAACGGTTTGATGACGGCGTTGATATTACCGCTTCGCTTGATTTAACCAAGGCAAAACGCGTTTTGCAAGAACAAAGGCGCGTGAATGTTGACTTCCCCACTTGGATGATTGAGTCGCTTGACCGCGAGGCAAGCAAGCTGGGCGTTACTAGGCAATCGATTATTAAGGTTTGGTTGGCAGAGCGTTTAGAAAGTAGGCTTTAAGCTTGTAGGGATATATATACTTAACTACCTACTTTTCCGTCATACCTTTGAGCGTCGGTATCCAGCGTCGTTAAAGACACTAGATTCCGTGTCAAGCACGGAATGACGGGGGTTTTAGTAGAGTTATTGCGTAAAAAAGAGTTAAGTATATAACCCTCAAAACCTACCGCTTTTTATTCTCGTCGTCTTTTTTCGCTTTCAATTCAGCACGTTGTGCAGTTTTACGGCGGCGCATGCTCACAATGCCCTCGCCTGCTTTACGCTTGCCTTCAGGCTCTGCAAAAGGATTTGCGCCTTGGTTAAATTGCACGCGTAATGGCGTGCCAACCAGCTGAAAGGTTTTGCGAAATACGCCTTCTAAGTAGCGTTTGTAGCTGTCTTTAATATCATCCACATGGCTGCCGTGAATGACCACAATTGGCGGGTTTTGGCCGCCTTGATGTGCGTAACGCAGCTTTGGGCGTGTGCCACGGCTAATAGGTGGCTGATGTTGCGCAACCGCATCAATTAAAACCCGTGTCAGTTGCGGTGTAGCCAAATTAGCCATGGCGGCTTTAAAAGCGCCATCGACCGATGTTAATAATTCTGGCAAGCCCTTTTTGCGCAGCGCAGAAATATAGTGAAACTTTGCCCAGTCCAAAAAGATTAATTTGCGGTCAATTTCTTTTTTAATAAAGTCGCGTTCATCTTCTGGCAAGCCGTCCCATTTATTAACCGCTACTACTAATGCACGTCCAGCATCCAATATATACGCTGCTACGTGGGCATCTTGCTCGGTAATGCCTTCTTGCGCATCTACCACCAAAATCGCCACATTGGCGTCTTCAATGGCTTGCATGGTTTTAACCACCGAGAATTTTTCTATCGCCTCGAACACGCGGCCTTTTTTGCGTACGCCTGCGGTGTCAATTAGCGTATATTCTTTACCGTCTTTTTCAAGATCGATTTCAATCGAATCGCGTGTCGTTCCAGGCTCATCAAACGCAATGACGCGCTCTTCACCCAACAGTGCATTGACTAGCGTCGATTTGCCCACATTAGGACGACCAACAATGGCGATTTTTGGCTTTTTATTGGCCGACATTTCGTCTTCAAACACATGCTCGGGGAAGTTTTCAAGTGCGAGTTCGACTAAATCTCTAACACCTTCGCCATGTGCAGACGAGATGGAAAGCGGCTCGCCAAGGCCAAGCTCGTGAAAATCAGCCGCAACCACGGCACGATTCATGCCTTCGGTTTTGTTGACCGCCAGTAACACTGGGCGCTGCGCGCGACGGAGTTTATCGGCAATGATAAATTCTTGCGGCGTTAATCCTGCACGGCCATCCACGAGAAAAATCACCACATCGGCTTCATCAATCGCCAGCAGCGTTTGCTTGGCCATTTCTTTTAAAATGCCACTTTCAGCGGTTGGCTCAAAGCCACCTGTATCAATCACCAAGTATGGGCGGCCAGCACCTACGCCACGGCCATAATGGCGATCGCGCGTAAGGCCAGGTAAATCGGCCACCAGCGCATCACGGCTTTTGGTCATGCGATTAAAAAGGGTAGATTTGCCGACGTTAGGTCGGCCGACTAGTACGATGGTAGGTAACATATTGGGGGCTTAAGGTGCAGCGCTAGGCAGTTTAATGCCTGGCCCACCGCTGTCATTTAATGGCGCTGGCGATGCATCGGGCACTAGCAATGGGTCTTTTTGGAACATGATGCTGCGTTCGGTATCTGGCGCACTAGATTCTGGGCTGTTTTGTGGTTTAGCAGATTCTGTAGCTGGCTCACTAGATTTTGGTTCATTATCTTTTGGTTCGCTGGCTTTTACTGGCGGTTTGCTTGCGGGCGCAGCGCCATTTTCTGCAATAGTAATCGCGTAAACACCACCATCGCGCGTTTCGGCGAAAAGTTGCTTGCTATTCGAGCCTGCAATAAGTGACATCACCGCGTTGCTATCCAGCTTAATGCGCGCTGCAAAACCGCCTTCATCGCGCGTTAAAAAATGTAAATAACCTTCTAAATCGCCAACGGCAATTACGCTGCCCATGGGTAATGGCGCGGTTAAGCGGCGATTAAGCAAACCTGCCTGGCGCCAAAATGTCTTGCCTGTTTCATAATCGAGCGAGTAAACCGAACCCAGCGCATGCGATACAAATACTTTGCCATCTTCTGCACTCATGCCACTATAACTAGAAATATCGCGATTCCACACCACTTTGCCGCTACGACGATCGACCGCGGCAACGCGGCCCTGATAAGCAACTGCGTACACCACAGGGCCGTCAATCACGGGTAAGCTAGTAATATCGGCAATGCGTTCAATTTCGGTGACGCCTTTTGGCTGTGCGATGGTTGCCTCCCACAATAATTTGCCATTATCAGCCCGAATCGCGACCATTTTACCGCCCGCAAATCCCGCGTAAACTGCACCGCCATCGACAACGATGCCAACGCTACTGCGCAAACTTAGCGCAGGAGTTGCGCGCTCGTAAACCCATTTGCGGCTGCCATC
>JANOWA010000304.1:0-9697 GCA_031417675.1 Methylotenera sp. | reverse complement strand
TGGCGTATTCCAGTTATAGAGCATTGATAACTTATTGCCAAAATCTTCTTCATTCAGGAAATCCGCACTACCGTTAAGCTTTATGAGCAAAGGATTAGCAGTGTCCCATGTATGTTTACGATTTTTAACACGGAAAGATTTAAAGTGATTTTTTACAACCTCATGATAAGCTTTTTCAACCTGTGCATCGTAGTTCCAAGAGAGTAATAATAGATTTTCTGGGTGTCCTATTGTGTGTGATTTGTCTATATTGAGTATATTTGTCCAAAAATCACAATAACGACGGTCTAAACAGTTTGGATTACTTTGTTTTAAAACAAAGTAAAGTGACAACGCAGCTATAAGTCTTTTGTAATCTTCTCCTTCACCTCGCAAGTACAGTTGCTTAGCGAAAGTATCAATGGTTGTATTGTTTTCATGCTTTGCTTTTTCTGCTAACCAATCTAAGTCATCTACCACGGATTGCAGGGCGGTATTATCTTGTATTGCAATCTGTTTTAGTTTATCAACTAAGCCATAGATACTATCGGATAATTGATTGACTACAGGCAACGCTCGAGCACTCGCACCTGCTCCCAATAGATAAGTAACTAAAGCCATGTTTCAATTCTCACATCCATAACTAAATAAATTAAAGACATCATTCAAAAAAGAATTCTCTTTGAGTAGCTTATAATACACGCAATTTATTACCCATTATAAAGTTACAACTCAATGCCATTTATTACCCTAGATAACGCTTCCTTAGCTTTTGGCCATCATGCCCTGCTCGATCATGCTTCTTTTCAGTTAGATGCTGGTGAGCGCGTCGGCTTAATTGGCCGCAATGGCGCAGGCAAATCGAGCTTGCTTAAAGCCATTGCAGGCACGATTAAACTGGACGATGGTGTGGTATGGCGCGCTACCAATGCGCGTATTGTCTATGTACCGCAAGAGCCTGAGCTAGATACCACACATACCGTGTTCGAAGCGGTTGCCGAAGGTTTGGGCAACCTGCAGCAAATCATTATCGATTATCACGCGGTAACGCATGACATGGGCATGCCAGACGCTGATATTGAAACCTTAATGGAAAAAATGCAGCATTTACAGCATGAGTTGGATGTGCAAAATGGCTGGGCTGCGCAATCACGCGTTGAGACTGTATTAACGCGTCTTAATCTAGATGCCGATGCCGTAGTTTCGACGCTATCTGGCGGTTGGCGCAAACGCGTAGCGCTTGGTCGTGCGCTGGTGGCCGAGCCTGAAGTGCTATTGCTGGACGAACCGACTAACCATTTGGATTTAGAAGCGATTGAATGGCTGGAGGACTTACTATTAAGCTTTCAAGGTAGCGTGTTATTTATCACCCATGACAGACGCTTTTTGAACAGACTCGCCACGCGCATTACCGAGCTAGATCGTGGCATTCTCACTGACTTTGTTGGCAACTTTGCTGATTATCAAATTAAAAAAGAAGAGCTAGTTGCCGTAGAAGAAACCCATGCTGCCAAATTTGATAAAGTGCTGGCGCAGGAAGAAGTCTGGATTCGCCAAGGCATTAAAGCGCGCCGCACCCGCAACGAAGGCCGTGTGCGCCGCTTAGAAGCCTTACGCCTAGAACGTGCTGCAAGGCGCGAGCGCCAAGGCAATGTAAAACTGAATTTAGACGCAGGCGAACGTAGCGGCAAACTGGTAGCCGAGCTAGATAAAGTAGTCAAAAGTTATGGTGATAGAACGCTAATCAGTGGCTTCTCCACCCGCATTTTACGTGGCGATAAAATTGGTTTGCTCGGCCCCAATGGCATAGGCAAAACCACGCTACTTAAATTAATTTTGGGCGATATTGAAGCCGATAGCGGAAAAATTGAACGCGGCACCAAAATCAATGTGGCCTATTTTGACCAAATGCGCGAGCAATTGGACGAAGAAGCCACGCTGGCCGACACCATTAGCCCAGGCTCCGACTTTGTGGAAATTGGCAACGAGCGCAAACATGTGATTAGTTATTTGGAAGACTTTTTGTTTCCGCCACAACGTTCGCGCTCACCTGTTAAATCCTTGTCTGGTGGCGAGCGTAACCGCTTGCTGCTGGCGCGTTTATTCGCCCGCCCTGCCAATGTGCTGGTGCTAGATGAGCCAACCAACGATTTGGATATCGACACACTTGAGTTGCTAGAAAGCTTGCTACAAGAGTTTACTGGCACGCTATTTTTAGTGAGCCATGACCGCGCATTTTTAGAAAATACGGTAACGCAGGTGATTGCGTTTGAAGGCAACGGCGTACTCACCGAGTTCGGCGGCGGTTATGACGATTGGCAACGCTTCACACAATTGCGCCTAGAAGAGAAAAGGTCACAATCTGCGCCGATTGTAAAATCCGCCAAAGTAACAACGCAAGCTGTAAAACCTGCCGCTAAACTTAGCTTTAAAGAGCAAAAAGAGCTAACAGAAATCCCCGCTAAAATTCAGCAGTTAGAAACCGAACAAGCAGATATTAATCAACAGCTTGCCGACGTGGGTTTGTATCAATCGCAGCCAGAAAAAGTAAAAAACTTGCAAGCGCGACTAATGGAAATTGAAAGCCTGCTAGAAAGCTTGCTTGCACGCTGGGAATTGCTCGATTCAAAATAGCCGCACGCCAACACAACGCGCCATAACGCGGTAAAATAGATTGATCAAATCACTTTTTGTGTCTCCGTGGTGAAACGGATATCACCGGCCCCTCCTAAGGGTCAGTTACAGGTTCGATTCCTGTCGGGGACACCATTAAATGTTTTGTTAAACTTAAATTGACTAGGCGAATCATATGGTGGTGAAATTACTGTTTTATGGTGCTGTTTTACTGATTGCTTTACTCGGTTATCGCAGCGTCAGCATGGCTGCTACCACGCCAAAAATTGGCGATAAAGCACCCGATTTTAATTTGCCCAATGCGAGCGGTGAGTTAGTTAACTTGGCTAGCTATAAAGGTAACTGGGTAGTACTTTATTTTTACCCAAAAGATGATACGCCTGGCTGCACCAAAGAAGCCTGCACATTTAGAGATGACTTACATAAGTTAGAAAAGCTCGGCGCAAAAGTGGTGGGCGTGAGTGTGGATGATGGTAAAAGCCACGCCGAATTCGCCCAAAAATATAAGCTGCCGTTTCCATTATTAAGCGATAAAGATGGGGCAGTTGCCAATCAATACGGGGCTTTAAGCAATTATGTGGTATTTAAAATCGCCAAGCGCTATACATTTTTAATCGACCCAAATGGTGTACTACGCAAAAGCTATTTAAACGTCGATACTTCGCGCCACTCGCAAGAGATTATTGACGATTTAACGCAATTAACGGCATCTAAAACGAGCTAGCTGGCGTATATTTGTATTTGTAAAGGAAATTGATCATGAAAAATTTACTCGCCATTTTGTCGCTGCTTTTAATATCGAGCTGCGCCAGCCAAACCAAGCTCGCTAAAATAGAATCGCGTGAATGGAAAGACCTCACTTGCAGCGGTATTGCTACTTGGCACAATTGCAGGCAACAAGCACAAGCCATATGCCCGCGCGGCTTTTATACGGCTGATTCGCTAGAAAATGTATTGATTCAACGTCGCATGGTGAGCGTGGCCTGCAAAGCCTAATCTGTTAATAGTGAGTTTTACAAATAGATTTTAAGCTTAAATAAAAACCGCGCTAATGGTTAAATTAGCGCGGTTTTTGGTTTTTAAAGCTTTAATTTATAGCCGTTTATTTTGTTACTTTAATAGGTACATACAGCGTACTATCGCCACGCAATACTAATACTGCAACGGTTTTACCAGCCGCCACAGCGTTAATTTGCTTATTAAACGCTTCTACACTTTGGCTTTCACTATTGTTTAAGCCCAATATCACATCGCCGCGGCGAATACCTGCTTGCGCAGCTGCACCAGCACTATCAATCACCAGTAAACCATTTTTGCCGCTGAGTTTTTTCTTTTGCGCTGGGGTTAGCTCTTTTAAGGTCAGGCCAATTTTATTGGCTTCTGCCTTAGGTGTTGGCTTAACGGCTGGCGCGGCATCATTCGGGTCGTTCGGCATCTCACCTACGCCAATATTGAGCGATTTTACTGTACCTTTGCGCAAAATTTCTACCGCTACAATTTTGCCAGGCTTGGTTGCCGCTACTGCGCGCGGCAAGTCGCCAGATGTAATGATTGCTTTGCTATCAAATTTGGTGATGACGTCACCTGCTAACAAACCGCCTTTTTCGGCTGGGCCATTTTTCTCAACCCCAGCAATCAGTGCGCCGTTGTTGTTTTTCATACCAAACGATTCAGCCAGCTCTTTCGTTAGCTCTTGAATAGCCACACCCAGCCAGCCACGCGTGATTTTTCCGCCCGCTTTTAATTGGTTAGAAATATCAATCGCCACGTCAATCGGAATACTAAACGATAAGCCCATAGAGCCGCCGCTGCGGCTGTAAATTTGCGAGTTAATGCCAACCACTTCGCCGCGCAAGTTATACAGCGGGCCACCCGAGTTACCTGGGTTAATCGCTACATCAGTTTGAATAAATGGTACAAAATTTTCTTGCGGCAATGCGCGACCTTTGGCCGACACAATGCCTGCCGTCATGGTGTTTTCTAAGCCAAACGGCGAGCCAATTGCCGCCACCCATTCACCCACTTTTAGTGCTGCTGGGTCGCCTATTGTGGCTTTAGGTAGATTAGTGGCTTCAATTTTAATTAAAGCCACGTCGGTACGCTTATCTGCACCAATAATTTTGGCTTTAAATTCGCGCTTGTCAGAAAGCTTCACCAGCACTTCGTCAGCTTCGTTCACCACGTGTGCATTGGTTAAAATATAGCCATCTGAACCAATAATAAAGCCTGAACCGAGTGATTGCGATTTGTAATCTTGGCCTTGGCCGTCACCTTGGCCTGGCATCCCAGGCATTCCAGGAATGCCGAAGCGTTTAAAAAATTCAGGAATATCTTCGTCGTCTGGCATACCGGGAAACGGCATTGCCGTTTGTCCGCCGCCATGCATCGTTTGCGTCACGCTAATATTGACCACTTCTTGGCCGTGTTTTTCAGCCAGTACGGTAAAGTCTGGCAAATCATTTGCAAGTGCGGCTAGACTGCTAGCTGCAACCGTACACGCGAATAAGGTATTTAAAATCCAATTTTTTAACATCTATCATTTCCTTAAACTTACATAAAAAAGCTTACATCATAAAGATTAGCTAAAGAGACACCGATAAAAAGACATCGGTAAAAATTTTAACTCATCTTAACAACATTATCTTGATTAGCCGCCAAGCGCAATATAACAGGCTGTTGCAATCTAAAATAGCTATTCGACATCGTATGGCCTTTTACCCATAGCAATCCCAACACCAAGCCAGCTGCCGCACCCAACATAGTGATACCATCAGTCTGCCAAAAATATGACGCTAACAATGCGCCCACAAATAAAGTGAATAATGGCACTACATACAGCAGTAACGCACTTCTTAACATGGCTGTTTCGTTAATACCGACTATAACGCTTTGACCCACCTTTGCGTTGATACGATTTTGCGCTTTAAAGGCGGTGGTTTGATGCTTAAATAATTTTCCCCAAATAGAATTGCCGCAACCACGCGTTTGGCCGCACAAACCACAAGCAGTTTTGCGCTCTATTTCAAGTGTGGCAATGGATTCGGTGTCTAGCGATTGATTTTTTTGGGTTTCGCTTTGCAGCGAGAGGATGACTGCACGCTCTTCTATCATAGGGCTTCCATCAAACTACTTCTATTATATTGATATAAAACTATTTATTTTAATGCTGTTTGTTTTTTAAAGGTAACTGCTTTGGCGATTTGCATCACAGTGGCTTCAGGCACTTCGCCCACGACAGTAATTTGATAGCCATCCGTGACATGTGCACAAATATTAGTAGAACCGATCAACATACGTCCAGTTTTAGGGCGCACGCCTTTGGCAATTGGCTCGATAAACAACGAAACCGAAGCGATGCCATCCGAAAATATCATTTGATCAACAGGTGCAGTTTTACCTGGTAAATTCAGCGTGACATGATCCACTTTAACATAGCCCGTTGGCAGCTCGGCCACTATCCAATTGGTATCCACGTGGTTAATCGTGCTGACATCTTCGGTAACATACTGTTTTTTAACATCAATTTTTGGCTGAAACCAATTCACATCGCGCGAATTGAGCATGCTTAATTCGGTAAATTCAATTTGCTCTAGCAATTGTTTTTTGCTGTCTAGCAAAGTCATTTTAAGCAGCAAGCCAAACTCGGCATCGGCCCAAATTTTATAACTATAGCGAAACGCATCGTTTGAGGTGAGTTCAAACACCTGCGCGCCACGGCCTGCTATCATCTCGGTTGCCAGCACGCGTATGTTGTAGCTGGCTTTAAGTGCTTGCAAATCAGTTGGCAACATGGCGGGGAACAGATTTTGGCCACGGCGTTTTTCAATCACCATGGTTGTTGCATTGCTTGTTGCGTTTTTAGTCTCGTTTTTAGGATGAACAATGACAATATCGCTGCCTTGGCTATACACTTCGCGCGGCTGGCCAGCACGCAAACTGGTGTCAAGCACAAGGTTGCGCGTCATTTCTTGGCCGTTATTGTTCATATGTGTGATTTGCACAGAGCGCGTTTGTTTACCATTTTGATATACAAACACGCCTTGGTAATTAAGCTCGCGTGCAGCGTATGCGGTTTTTTGCAAAGCTAGCCAAGCGTCATCTGCCGCAAAACCATTTAAACTAAATGCGCCCATCAATAGCGCGCTAGCAAGTCGTAACATTACTTTTGTGACCCCGAAAAGCTGGCATTTTGAATGTAGTAAGCCGCGCTGCTAGGCGCCGCTGCTTGGTGCGCTTGCAAGTATTCGGTTGGCACGCTTTGCGCAATTTCAATGGGTGCCAGGTGTTCTGGCTGACTAAATTGTTGTTGAAACACCATTGTGCCAACAAACATCACAGCCGCTACCGATGCTGCCACTGACCAAAGTTTAGTGGATTTTTTGTAGGCAGATTGTTTGTTTGTTTGCAAGCTAATTGCGGCGGCATTCGGCGCTAGTACCGTTGGTTCTATGTCTAACGCTGCCATCACGCGGCCGCTAAAATCGTGACTCATGGCAGCATCACCGCGCATTGCATCGCCAATTAAATGATAATGCGCCCAGCAGTGCTTCATTTCGCCGCCCGCTTTGGCCGACGTAATCAGATGCTCCGAGTCGTCAATATCAAACTCGCCATCGATTAATGCAGATAATTGATCTTTCATTGTTGCTACCTCAAATAAACTAAAATAAAACTTAAATAAATTAAAAGCTACCAGCGCTTGCCTTCTTTGGCATCTACCAAAGGGCGTAATTTTTCTGAAATGGTTTCACGCGCTCTAAAAATACGTGAGCGCACCGTGCCAATCGGGCATTGCATCAAGGTTGCAATTTCCTCATAACTTAAGCCTTCAATCTCGCGCAACGTGATGGCGGTGCGCAATTCCTCAGGCAAACTGGCCACCGTATCATTCACCGTTTGCGCAATTTGCTTGGTCATCAATGCCGTTTCTGGCGTATCCATGGTGCGCATTTCGCCACCATCGTCAAAGTTTTCTACATCTTCAATTTCCACTTCTTGCATCACTTGCGGGCGCCGACCCATCGAAACCAAGTAATTTTTTGCCGTGTTAATGCCTATTCTGTAAAGCCAAGTGTAAAACGCACTATCACCGCGAAAATTGTGTAGCGCGCGATACGCTTTAATAAACGATTCTTGCACTACGTCTTCCACTTCGGCTTGGTCGCGAATCATGCGCCCAAGCAAACGGCCAAGCTTGCGGTGATATTTTTCCACCAGCAAGCCAAAGGCTTTTTTGTCGCCCTGCTGCGCGCGCTCTACCAAGGCTTGGTCTAACTCGCGATTGCCTGCGCTGCCGCTAGCAAGACCACTTGGTGGTTGATTTGGCTTATCCGCCATTGCTTTACCGCTCCCTAATTCATTATTAGGCGCATTATACGCCTGTGGCGCGGGCGCAACAAAGCTGGTACGGGTTAAAGCTTCAATATTTTTCGTTTGTAACATACTCACTCTCCCAACTTTTATTTGCCAACTATCACTAACAACACTTTACTTTTTATAATTGCTAGCACTGTTTTAAAGACACAGCTAAACTGCTATAAGTTCACTTAATATTATTGGTTTATGACACAAGAATTTGACGTACTCATTATTGGTAGCGGCCTTGCTGGGCTAACTATGGCGCTGCAAGTGGCAGATGCTAAACGTGTTTGCATCGTGAGCAAGCGCGAAGTGAGCGACAGCGCCAGCAGCTGGGCGCAAGGCGGCATTGCAGCGGTGCTAAATAGTGAAGACAGTATTGAAGAACATATTCAAGATACGCTAATTGCAGGTGCGGGTTTGTGCGATACCGAAATCACCCGTTTGGTGGCAACCAAAGCGCGCGAATCGATTGAATGGCTGATTAACCAAGGCGTAGAATTTACACGCGAGGCCGATAATAGTGGTTTGCACTTAACCCGCGAAGGCGGCCACAGCCAACGCCGCATTGTGCATGTGGCCGACGCCACTGGTCGCGCCGTACAAAAAACCTTGGCGCAAAAAATCCGCGAACATAAAAATATTGTTATTTTAGAAAATCATATTGCGGTTGACTTAATTACGACTAAAAAAGTGAACAAAGACGCATCTGAAAACCACTGTTTAGGCGCTTATGTGCTGGATAACAAAACTGGCAAAGTCATCACCATCGCCGCGCAGCAAACCGTGCTGGCTACGGGCGGTGCAGGCAAAGTGTATTTGTACACCACTAATCCCGATGTCAGCACGGGCGACGGCATCGCCATGGCTTGGCGCGCGGGTTGCCGCGTGGCGAACATGGAATTCATTCAGTTTCACCCTACATGTTTGTTTCACCCACATGCCAAATCGTTTTTAATTTCCGAAGCGGTGCGCGGTGAAGGCGGCTTACTCAAATTGCCAGATGGCACACGCTTTATGCCCGAATATGACCCACGCGAAGAGCTGGCACCACGCGATGTTGTTGCCCGCGCGATTGACTTTGAGATGAAAAAACGCGGTCTTGATTGCGTGTATTTAGATATTAGCGATAAGCCGCTGGCGTTTATCAAGGAGCATTTCCCTAATATTTATGCGCGCTGCCTCGAACTCGGTATTGACATTAGCAAGCAAGCTATCCCCGTTGTGCCTGCTGCGCACTACACCTGCGGCGGCGTGATGGTGGATGCACAAGGTAAAACCGACATCGCCAATTTATACGCCATTGGCGAAACCGCTTGCACTGGCTTGCACGGAGCCAATAGATTAGCCAGCAACTCGCTGCTGGAATGCATGGTATTTGGCCGCGCAGCAGCCGCAGATATTTTAAACTCCCCCATGCAAGCCTTTAGCAAATTACCCATTTGGGATGAAAGCCGCGTCACCGATGCCGACGAAGAGGTGCTGATTACGCACACTTGGGATGAGCTACGGCGCTTTATGTGGAACTACGTTGGCATTGTCCGCACCGATAAACGCTTAAGTCGCGCGCTGCATCGCATCCATATGCTGCGTGATGAAGTACAAGAGTTTTACAGCAATTTTAAAATTAGTAATGATTTAATCGAGCTGCGTAATTTACTGCAAGTGGCTGAATTAATAGTAGAAAGTGCCATTTCACGTAAAGAAAGTCGCGGTTTGCATTATA
>JANOWA010000303.1:0-6075 GCA_031417675.1 Methylotenera sp. | reverse complement strand
AACTACGCACATCCAGTAGCCATGAAGAAGGTGCAAACCGCGATTGGTCGATTACTACGAAAAAATTAATGGGTGAAAACGGCAAAGTTACGCATTTGGTTGGCGCAAAAGTGGAGTGGATAGATGGCAAAATGGTTGAAGTAGCCGATTCAGAATTCACCATTCCAGCTGATTTAGTTTTGCTAGCGATGGGCTTTGTATCGCCAATTCAAAAAGTGCTAGAGGCATTTGGCGTGAATAAAGACGCACGCGGCAATGCACAAGCCGCTACCGAAGGCGCAAACCCGTACAAAACCAATATCAATAAAGTGTTTGCCGCAGGTGACATGCGCCGTGGCCAATCGCTAGTGGTGTGGGCAATACGCGAAGGCCGCCAAGCAGCGCGCGCTGTGGATGAGTTTTTAATGGGCAGCTCTACACTTCCACGTTAACTCTAAAAAACAAAAATAATTTTAGCCGCTGATGAACGCAGATTAACGCCGATAAAAGCGGATAAAATAAAAAAAGATATTTAATCTCCGTCATTAAGAGCCATTTTTAGTATCATAATAACTTGGCAAGATGAAAAATCTAATCTGCCTTTATCGGCGTTAATCTGCGTTTATCGGCGGCTAATTAAAAATGACAATTTTACAAAACGACACCTTCCTTCGCGCTCTTAACCGTGCGCCAACGCCCTACACGCCTGTGTGGATGATGCGCCAAGCGGGGCGCTATTTGCCAGAATACCGTGAGAGCCGCAAAACCGCTGGCAGTTTTTTAGATTTGTGCAAAAATCCTCATTTTGCGACTGAAGTCACCATGCAGCCGCTAGATCGCTATCCATTATTAGATGCTTCGATTTTATTTTCCGATATTCTCACCGTGCCCGACGCAATGGGTTTAGGCTTATATTTTACCGAAGGCGAAGGCCCAAAATTTGAGCGCACGCTGCGCGAAGAAGCCGAGATTAAAGCCTTGCATGTGCCAGATATGGCCAAGCTGCAATACGTGTTTGATGCGGTAAGCCAAATAAAAAAAACCATTAACGGCCGCGTGCCGCTGATTGGCTTTAGCGGTAGCCCGTGGACGCTGGCGACTTATATGGTGGAAGGTAAAGGCGGCACCGATTTTTTAAATATAAAAAAAATGGCCTACGCGCGGCCTGATTTGCTGCACCATATTTTAGAAACTAACGCCCAAACCATTATTCAGTATTTAAACGCACAAATCGCTGCTGGCGCGCAGGCGGTGATGATATTCGACTCGTGGGGCGGCGCGTTATCGCACAATGCTTATATTGAGTTTTCGCTGAATTACATGCAAAAAATTGTGGCGGGTTTAACCAAAACCAATGATGGTAAAAAAGTGCCCAGTATTGTATTTACCAAAGGCGGCGCATTGTGGTTAGAAGCGCAAGCCGCCATTGGTTCTGACGCGCTAGGCCTAGATTGGGCGGTCGATATTGGTGAAGCGAGAAAAAGAGTCGGTAATACAGTGGCACTGCAAGGCAATTTAGACCCTGTGATTTTGCTCAGCTCGCCCGCTGCAATCGAGAAAGAAGTCGCGACTATTTTAGCCAGTTATGGCAAAGGCGCAGGCCATGTTTTCAATTTAGGCCACGGCATTACACAATGGACGCCGCCAGAGAACGCGGCAGCCATGTTAGAAGCGGTGAGAAAGCATAGCCAGCAATATCATCAATAAATTTTGTTCGCAAAAAAACCCGTCATATTGACGGGCTTTTTATTGCTGCCAATTATTTTAATGACATGCGACTAAGCGTGTCATCTTTATCAATAAACTTATGTTTTAGCGCGCCAGCAATGTGCAGCAACAATATAGCGACCATAGTCAGGCCGATAATTTCGTGTACGCTTTTAAAAATCTCGCGCATTGGGTTGTTGTCCAGCCCTTTGATAAAATCGATGCCAAACCACTTAATGCCGTATTTGCTATAGGTTGCCATAATGACGCCGCTCACTGGCAAAATCACCATGAGCAAATACAACAAATGGTGCGCGCCACTGGCTAGTTTGCGCTCCCAAACTTTATAGCTAGTGAGAATTGCAGGTGGCTTGTGCGATAAGCGCCATAATACGCGCACAAAAATCAGCGCCAATATCGTCACGCCAAACGATTTATGCACGTTAAAGTAAAAGCTGCGCGGGCTGATTGCTTCTGATACGTTCCAATGAAAAATGCCTAAATCAAAAATATCAAATACAGTTTGTTTAGCGGCTTCTTTCGGAATGTCGGCCATAAACCAGCCCAGCGCAAACATGCCAAAAATGCCTAGCGCGATTAGCCAATGTAAAAAAATGGCGGTTTTAGTATAGCGGGTTGAATTCATTGCGGTTTCCTTATAATTAATTGGCTTTTGTAACATCAGTCACCAGCGTAAATCAGCCAACAGATCTAACATAGGTGTATTCTAAGCGATTCGCTTTATAGTAACCACAATTAAGGAATAAAAATGCGTTATTTAGGTTTTTTAGCGGCGTTAATTTTGTTAGCCAATTGTATGCCTGCGCCAATTAAAGCCGCAGCCGCTAGCGATTTCGCAATTGAGGATATTGGCAGCGGTATTTACGTGCATCAAGGTAAACATTTGGATATTGATGTGGGTTATCAAGGCGATATTTGCAATATTAGCTTTGTGGTTGGCAGCAAAGGCGTGGCGGTGATAGATACAGGCGGCAGCCTTAAAACTGGCACATTGCTGCGAAATGCGATTAAAAAAGTAACCGATAAGCCCATTTTGTACGTGATTAACACGCATGTACATCCAGACCATATTTTTGGCAATGCGGCATTTGTACAAGACAAGGCACAGTTTGTTGGCCATGAAAAATTGGCAACCACTATGCAGTTGCGCAAAGAAGCTTACGATAAGCTCAATATAAAATATATGGGCGATGACGCCAAAGGCAGCGATATTGTTTTACCCACCATCATGGTTAAAGCGCCAATGGCGCTAGATTTAGGCGACCGCAAATTGACAGTAACGCCCTACCCAACCGCGCACACTAATACGGATGTTTCAGTCATTGATAGCAAAACCAGCACGCTATTTACAGGCGATTTACTGTTTATAGCGCGCACACCAGTGCTGGAGGGCGATATAAAAGGCTTAATTGCCACAATTGATACGCTAAAAACTTACCCAGTCAAACAGGTGGTGCCTGGCCACGGGCCGTTTACAAAAGATTGGGTGCAAGCACTTAATAATGAGCAGCGTTATTTGAATGCGCTTCTGACAGATATTCGTGCAAATATTAAGGCGGGTAAAAGTATGGGCGATGCGATGAATACTGCCGCGGCGGGTGAGAAAGATAAATGGTTATTGTTTGATATTGCTAACCGTCGCAACGTTAATACGCTGTACCCAGCCTTGGAATTTGAAGATTAGTTTAACTATCAAAAGCGGCGCGTGTATTATGCGCCGTATTACTTCATAATCAGCGTTAAGGTTTTTTAAGATTATCTAGACTACAAGCCATTTTATGGTGCAACGCAAGCATCATTAAGCCGCCCGCAATCGCCAAATATTGCAACGTTAAAATCAAACCGCCTGGCTCTTGTAACTTCATAAACAGCGCAATAAATAAGGCGTAAACAGCCAACACATAAGCACACAATTTAGTTTTAAAGCCTAGTAAAAGCCCAAAGCCAAACACCAGCTGAATTAAAATTGTCAGCGGTGCAAAAATACCAGGCAAGCCATGCGCACCTAAATATGCGCCGTAGGCCGCGTAGCCATCTGGGTTGCCAGTAATTTGTGATAGGGTGATAAACACCGCAATCAAGAAAATTTGTGCCAACAAAATGCGGGCTAACACAGGTAAATATTGGTTCATTTTAAAACTTTCTTCACGTTTAATCAGACAGCATTATAAAGTGTTTATTGTATGCTCGCTAATATTCAGATTGTACAAACAGCTTTTCATGTTGCTCAGACAATTTGACTTGAGTGTGAAAACGATTTAAACGCCACTAGAACGCCCATTTTATTGGGATTTGCCACTGATATCAGGGTAAGTCCATACCTTGATTCTGCTGCTAGGTTAAGTTAACAATTTGCTCATTTACAGTGTTCCTGCGAACCGCATCAATACTAGCTTGCAGAGCAGGTTTAATTGAGTTAACTCAATTAGTCGGTGTAAATTACTTGGCTTAAAAGTCTATTTTTTCGCCCAGTAGTCAGGGCGATTTTTTATGGGTTCAAACACTTGCATATCAGAACGGCTTAAGTTGGTAAGCGCTTCGCTAGCAGACATATTGGCTTTTACAGCCGTAGCGTTTGCGATGGATTGTGCGTATTTAACCCAGGCAGGATTTTGTTTATAGCCGTTATCTGTCATGCAATTGCTTATTACCGTCGTTTTTTTGGTTAAGCGAACAATCATTTGAAACTCGATGATTGGCGTGTCATTAGCAACCGCTCGCTCGCCAAAATCTAAGCATTTTTCGCCGATGTTAATCAATGCGGTTTGCGCTTGCGTTCGGCTTGCGGGCTTTATTGATGCATCATCTTTACTGATATAAAAATAAGCATTGGCAGCAACAGCTAAGCCTAAGCCAATGATAACAAGTAGTTTTTTAGTAGCCATGTTATTGGTGTTCATTATAATTTTTAGCGGTAGGTAATTTAAAATCTTGCCAATATTGATAGCCCAATTTAAAAATAGTTTTATATTGGCTGATAGAATCTTGCAAATATTTCGCCTGTAGATAGCTAAAAAACAAAAAACCAGCCGAAGCTGGTTTTAAATAAAAAGCTAAAACCT
The DNA here is from genome assembly GCA_031417675.1 of Methylotenera sp. Classification (GTDB taxonomy): domain Bacteria; phylum Pseudomonadota; class Gammaproteobacteria; order Burkholderiales; family Methylophilaceae; genus Methylotenera_A. The sequence goes on along the minus strand of JANOWA010000303.1, from coordinate 1,306 downwards.
GTTTATTGCAATTGTTAGCCTTAGCTAGCGCAACACCAACCCCTTTAAAAGTAGGTTTATTAAACGCATTGCGTCAAGGCTGGCGGGTTTATTATTAACTTACTTACGGTACTCAACACCATCTCTTTTTAAGCGAGAAGTGAATGCTTCTGCTTTTGTATTGGTAACGATTTGTTTACGATAGGTTTCTAAGTCGTCCATTAATTGATCAATTTCATGGTTACCCACGTTAAATTGGTAAAATGTCGCTAAGGCAAGTGTTTTGATGATGTCGAATTCACGATCGCTAATGTTTAAATGTGGATGGCTGTCTTTCATTGATTTTCCACGGCCAAAAGCGTCTGGTTGGTACAATTTTGGGCCGCCTGTTTCTTGCACAACCCAGTTGGTTAACATGGCTTTAAAACCCGCTTTTGTTTCTGGCCTATCATGCACTGCTTTTAGGTTAGGGTTAGCGTTAAGGCCTTTGTTGATGTAAATCATATCAACCAAATAATCAACAGTTGATGCGATATTGTAAGTGCCGCCTAAACGGTTATATAGAGAATCTTCAGCTGATGCAACATTGCTGAAGCCAGCAAAAGCGAGTACGAGTAAAGCGGAAGCTGCAAATTTTTTAAACATGGTAAATCTCCCAAAATTAAATACGTTTTTATAAAGAAAAGCTAAAACCCACACTTCTACAACAAAACAAAAACATTCAATAAAGAAATTAGCGTTTTTGTTACTTATGCAGCATCTTGCATGTCTGGCTGGTTTTGATTAATACTATCAATCAGCTCATGCAAGGTACTGCGCAGTTCGATAAATTGCGTCTCTTCCATGCCAGTTTGGCAAGCGACGCCTTTTTGCATTTCTGCTACGCGGGCTTGAATAAGCTGACCAGCGTCGGTTAAAAATACATTCACCACACGCTCGTCACTCGCGCTGCGTTGGCGGCTTACAAACCCTGCAGACTCAAGGCGTTTAAGCAATGGCGTAATGGTGGGCGAATCTAAATGCAGTTGTTGTGCGATATTTTTAACCGTTATACCGTCCGCCTCCCACAACACCATCATCACCAAGTATTGTTAATAGGTAAGCCCAATATGACTTAAGCGACTGCGATAAGCGCGGGTAATGGCGTTGGTAGCCGCATACAGCGCAAAACACAATTGGTTTTTAAGGTTTAAATTTTCAAATTGAGCCATAGCAATTACAATTTATTAACAATTAATTACATTTATAGCACACAAATAATTTGTGTGCAAACTATTTGTGTGCTCAAAAAATTAAAAACGCTAATGATAATAAACGATGGACGGTT
>JANOWA010000302.1:0-6947 GCA_031417675.1 Methylotenera sp. | reverse complement strand
CATGCCAGTTAATCTGCAATACGCACTGTGGGGCATTGTGGCAGTACTGGTTTTAGGCACAGTGATGATAGGCGCTAAACATTTTTTAAAGCCCAGTGCGGGCGATACCGAGTTGTGGCTGCGCATGCGCTCTTGGTGGGTGATGGCGGGCTTGTTTATATTGGCGATTGCGGTTAATCGTGAGTTGTCGGTACTTTTTTTCGGCTTGGTGAGTTTTTTAGCCTTAAAAGAATATTTCAGTATTATTCCAACAAGGCGTGCCGATAGACGCGTGTTGTTTTGGGCGTATTTGGCGATTCCCATCCAATACCTGTGGGTGTGGCAGGGCTGGTACGGTATATTCATTATTTTTATTCCCGTTTATATGTTTTTATTGTTGCCGTTGCGCATGATTATAGAAGGCGAGACGCAAGGCTTTTTAAAGGCGGCTGGCACACTGCATTGGGGCTTGATGACCACCGTTTTTTCGCTATCGCATGCAGCGTATTTGCTGGCCTTGCCCGATGCGGCAAATCCCGCCGCACATGGCGCCGGTTTATTGATATTTTTAGTGTTTCTCACCCAGTTTAACGATGTGATGCAGTTTGTATGGGGTAAGCTGTTGGGCAAAATCAAGGTGATTCCAAAAGTAAGCCCTGGCAAAACATTGGCTGGATTGCTGGGCGGCGTTGTTACGACAACCTTGTTGGCATGGATAATTGCGCCATATTTAACGCCACTTATAGGCTGGGAACCGCTGGCCGCTGGCGTGATTATTGGTTTGGGCGGCTTCATCGGCGATGTGACAATCTCCGCCGTAAAACGTGATATTGGCATTAAAGATACGGGAAATTTGATTCCCGGCCACGGCGGCATTTTGGATCGCGTGGATAGTCTGACTTACTCCGCGCCGCTATTTTTTCATTTTGTCTATTATTTACATTATTAACAAGGAGATTAGCATGACGATTAAGAAAATATTTCTGGTCATTTTCTTATTTTTTAGCGCAAATACTTTTGCCGAAACAGAAGAACCGAATCATGCTGTTCACCAAGAGTTACGCGGCTTATTACAGGGTATAGAAACAGCGATTAATACCGAAAAATATGGCGATTTAAAGCAATATTTTGATGAAAAACTGCATGTCACCACCATCAATCAGAATGTGGTTACCACGCCAGACGGCATCGACGCGTATTTTAAAGAGTGGTTTGGGCCAGGCGGTTATTTGAAAAAGTTGGAGATCAAACTAAACCCAGACGCGCTAACGCAGCTTTACGGCGATCATGAAAACCCAAGCTGGGGCTTGGTTTATGGTGGTGGGGTAGAAAATTATCAATTAACCGATGGCCGCTTTTTGCCGATGAAAACACGTTGGACAGCAGCCGTCATCAAGGAACCCGATGGCAAATGGCGCATTTTGGCTTTGCATATTGGTGCCAATTTTTACAGCAACCCGATTTTTGACGCGGTTAAAGACTCCACAAAATATTATGCCGCAGGCGGCTTGGCGCTAGGTTTGTTGCTAGGTAGTTTGGTTATGTTTTTTTTGCGGCGTAAAAAAGCTAAAAATAATGATAGCTAACTCACCACAAAAGCGGCTTGCGCAAGAACATACATTTAGCGCGGTAGATGGCGAGGAGATTTTCTATCGACATTGGCCAAGCCTGAATGAATCTGCGCCTAAACGCGCGATTATACTGTTTCACCGCGGGCATGAGCATTCTGGCCGTCAGCAAGATGTGGTGGATAGCTTAAATATGCCCGATTACGCTTGTTTTGCTTGGGATGCGCGCGGACTGGGAAAATCGCCAGGTGTGCGCGGTTATGCGGTGAATTTTGGTGTTTTTGTAAAAGATGCGGATGTTTTTGCACGCCATATTGGTAGCCAATATGGTTACAAAATGGAAGATATTGCCGTCATCGCACAAAGTGTGGGCGGCGTAATTGCGGCGGCTTGGGTGCATGATTACGCGCCAGATATTCGCTGCTTGATACTTGCTTCACCCGCGCTTAAAGTGAAGTTGTACGTGCCGTTTGCGCGGGCTAATTTAGCATTCATGCAAAAGATTGGTCTCACCAAAGCTTTGCCTGCGCTCGCTTTTGTCAATTCTTATGTAAAAGCTAAATGGCTGACGCATGATGCTGAACGTATCAAATCTTATGACGAAGACCCATTAATTACGCGGCCAATAGCGGTGAATATTTTGCTGGAACTGTACGAAACTGCCGAGCGTTTGGTGAAAGATGCAGCGGCCATTACCACGCCGACGCAGTTTTTGGTATCGGGTAAAGACTGGGTGGTGCATCAAAAACCAGTGCAAGATTTGTATGTAAACCTAGGCGCTAAAACCAAAGAATATCATGTGTTTGACGGCTTTTTTCACGACACTTTAGGCGAAAAAGACCGCCATTTGCCGCTGGCAAAAGCGCGCAATTTTATTGAGGCGCAATTTGCAAAGCCGTTTCACCAGCCCGATTTAACAAAATCTGATTTGGCTGGCTTTAGTTTTGACGAAGCTGAAACCTTAAAAAAACCCTTAAGCACCTTTAGCTTTAAAAATTTGTATTTCGCCGCCACCCGCGCCAATATTGCCTTTGCTAGCAAAACCTCAACGGGCCTGAAGTTGGGCGTGGATACGGGTTTTGATTCGGGTAGCACGCTCGATTACGTGTATGAAAACCAAGCGCGTGGCATAGGATTTTTAGGTCGCTTTGCTGATAGAACCTATCTTGACGCGATTGGTTGGCGCGGCATTCGCATGCGTAAAACGCACATCGAAACCTTGCTTGGCAAAGCCGCAGCCTTATTACGCGCCGAATCAAAACCAGTACGCATCATGGACATCGCCGCAGGCCACGGTCGTTACGCATTAGAAGCCGCTGTTGCAATCAATGCTGACCACGTATTGTTACGCGATTACAGCGCACTAAACGTGACTGGCGGGCGCGCGCTAATACAACAATTAGGTCTGCAAGATAAAGCACAGTTCACACAAGCGGATGCGTTTGATGAGCAATCCATCGCTGCTGTCACGCCTAAACCCACGTTAGCTATTGTGTCTGGTTTGTATGAGCTATTCCCCGAAAATGCACCGATACAAGCCTCGCTTGCTGGCGTGCATCAAGCCTTAGCAGTAGGCGGGTATTTAATTTACACCAATCAACCCTGGCACCCGCAGCTAGAATTAATCGCGCGCACTTTAACCAGTCACCGTCAAAACAAAGCTTGGATTATGCGCCGCCGTAGCCAACGCGAAATGGATCAACTGGTCGCCAATGCAGGCTTTGAGAAGATAGACCAATGCTCAGATACTTGGGGTATTTTTAGTGTTTCGCTGGCCGTAAAACGACCATGGTAGTGATATAAATTTTACGCCTAAAACGCTACTAGAAAACTTCATGCCTCTGTAAGCCTTATGGATATTAGCTTTCAGAGGTGACTAATAAGAAGATATGCAAATTAAATCATCTGAAACGACAATCTTAACGCATCGTTTACCTGGTATTTTATGGAAACGCGGCGCGCTTTGGCTGCTTTTTTTAGGCGCTTTGTTTTTTATTGCTTACAATTATGCCAATGGCTATACCAGCACCCGCACTGATGTGGGCGTGATAGTTGCAAATTGGGAGCGCAGCCTGCCGTTTGTGCCTTGGCTGATGCTACCGTATATGTCGATTGATTTGTTTTATGCGGCATCTTTGTTTGTGTTTCGCAAGCGTAAACAACTTGATCGGCACGCACTTCGGCTGTTGCTTGCCACCGTCATTTCTTTGCTTGGTTTTTTGATGTTTCCATTGCGATTTTCGTTTGCTGTACCAAAAGCAGAAGGGTTTAATGGCTTATTGCAAGCAGCATTGCTGACATTTGATAAACCCTACAACCAAGCGCCGTCACTGCATATTAGCCTGCTAATTGTGTTGTGGGTAATGTACGCCAAAAAGCTCTATGGCTGGGCAAGATTAGCCTTGCACGCTTGGTTTTTTGCCATTGGCGCTTCGGTGCTATTGGTGTATCAGCACCATTTTATTGATGTGTGGACAGGTGTTTTGGCGGGACTTGCTTGCTTATATTTGATTCCTGATGCGCCGTTTGCCTGGCGCTGGCAGCCTCCTAGCGCGCGTTCAAAGCGGTTGGCAAAACGCTATGGATTTGGGGCAGTTTTTTTGCTGATTATTGGATTGCTGGCGTCGCAAGTTTGCGTATGGCTAGGCGCATTTTTGTGGTGGGGTGCTACGTCTTTGAGCTTGGTTGCAATGGCGTATTTTGGTTTTGAACAGCTGGTTTTTCAGCGCTACCGCGGCCAAATGCGTTGGCCAGCTAAATTGCTGTTAGTGCCGTATTTATTGGGTAGTTGGCTAAGTTATCGGCGCTATACCTACGGCGGCACTTTGCCCATGCAAGTGCATGATAAAATTTGGCTGGGCGCTTTCCCCAGAAAAGAAGCCAATAAGCGCGGCGTGGTTTGGTTTGGTGTGTTAAATATGACGCACGAATTCGGCGCTGCGCCAATTGCAGCTTCACGCAAAAAATATCTGCCAGTGCTTGATTTAACGCCGCCAAAACCTGCAACGCTAGTGCGCGCTGCGCGCTGGTTAGATGAGGCGCAGCTAAGCGGTAATGTGTTAGTACATTGCGCTTTAGGTGTGTCGCGTAGTGCCAGTGTGGTAATCTGCTGGCTGATTTGGCGCGGATTAGCAGCCGATATTACGCAGGCAGCAGCCATATTGAATCGCGCAGGTAACTCGGTAGTATTAAGTGCGGAACATAACCATAATATTGAAAGTGCGCTTAAAAGTTTGGGCAAACATGGCTGATTCGTCTGGCACAGTGCGAATTTTACAAGCGCTATTTTTTGTGTTGATTGTGCGACCATTGCTGGCGATTATGATTGGCGCGAATATCCGCCATGCGGAACGAATACCTACGCAGGCCCCGTCAATATTGGCTGCTAATCATAACAGTCATTTGGATACTTTGTATTTAATGAACATTTATCCGTTTAGCACCTTGTATCGGCTGCGGCCTGTAGCGGCAGCCGATTATTTTATGCAAAACCGTATGTTGGCGTGGTTTGCACGCAATATTATGCACATTTTGCCGCTGAACCGTGGCTCACTGTTGCAACGCGACCCGCTTGCGAACATGGAAGCTGCGCTTGAAAACGGCGATATATTGATATTGTTCACTGAGGGTTCGCGTGGCGAGCCAGAAAAGCGCAGCGCATTGAAATCGGGTATCGCGCATTTGATGGCGCGTCAGCCTAGCGTCAATGTCAGCCCTATTTACTTGCATGGGCTTGGCAAGGCGCTACCAAAGGGTGATTGGCTGCCAGTGCCGTTTTTTGCTGACGTGTTTGTAGGCGAATCGTTTGCATGGCAAGGCAGCCGACAAAACACCATGCAGCGCTCAGAGCAAGCATTTAAGCATTTGGCTGCTGAGGGCGCTTTTTTGGATTGGCAGTAAGCGCACAGCAGGCAAAAAAACGCAATCACTGCGTATTTTTTGTGTCAACGTATCCGCTAACAGGTCGTTTTAATGTTAGGGAGTAACGTTTTTTGAACGGAGGACGATATGAAAGTATTACGTTCAGCATTGATAGTGCTAGCAATAGGCGCAGCATCAGTTACTGGCGCACAAGCACGCGATTCATTTAGTTTAGGCATTAATGTGGGTGGTTATGGCTACCCGCCGCCTGTTGTTTTTTATAATCCGCCCGTGGTTTATTACAGCGCCGCGCCAGGCTACTACGCCAATAATTACAATAGCGCGCCAGTTGTGAGATACCGTTATTCAGATGACGGCTTTCGTGGTTGTCGTCGTGGCGGCGGCAACGAAGCGCGCGCGCATCATGGCTGGGGGCATGGGCAAGGTGAACATCATGGTTGGAATCGGCACGGCTGGAGTCGCGGTCATGACGACGATGATTAGCTTGCTATTATTTTAACCGCCCAATCAGCTGTTGCATTAAAAAAACGGTAGCTTGTTGGCGGATTTGTTCGCGGTTGCCATTAAAATGTTGCGTGCTGGTGATGCATTGGCTTGCCTGCGCAACGCCAAAACAAACGGTACCAACTGGTTTTTCAGGTGTTCCGCCAGCTGGCCCTGCAATCCCGGTAATACTACCTGCAATGTGCGCATGGCTATTTTTTAGCGCGCCAGTTGCCATTTCTTGTGCTGTTTCTTCGCTTACTGCGCCAAAAGTATTGATTGTTTCAGCTAATACGCCCAGCATGTCAATTTTGGCTTGGTTGCTATAAGTCACAAAGCCGCAATCAAACCAAGCTGAACTGCCTGCAACACTAGTAACCGCCTGCGCCGCCATGCCGCCCGTGCAAGATTCTGCCAGCGCAAGTACCCAACATTTTTCTTGTAAAACAGCGCCTAATTCAGCGGCCAAATGTGTTAACTGATTAATTTTGATAAGCGCTTTCATCTTTAATGCAAAATAACATAGCCAAATATATTATAAAAAAGTCTTAATGCAAAAATCGCGTAAATGGCCGCCAGCACATCATCAAACATCACGCCAAAGCCATTTTTAAGTGTTGCGTCAAACTGGCGAATGGGAAACGGCTTCCAAATATCAAATAATCTAAATAATGTAAAAGCAAGCAACCAAGCAAATATGTCCATTGATGTAAAACTAAGCACTAACATCATCGCCACAATTTCATCCCACACAATCGCGCCGTGATCAGTCACGCCTAAGGCCTTGCCCGTTTTGTCACACACATAAATGCCAACAATAAATAGCGCGGTAATAATGATTAATTGCGTGCTTAAAGCGTAGCTAGAAATTAACCAAAATAATGGCAAGCCAATCATTGTGCCAAAGGTGCCTGGCGCTTTTGGCGCTAAGCCGCTACCAAAACCTAAGCCAAAAAAGTGGGCTGGGTGTGAAAGTAAAAATTTGAAGTTAGGATTAGCCAAAATGATCAAAACCTTGCTTTAAAAGCTTAATTG
>JANOWA010000301.1:0-2907 GCA_031417675.1 Methylotenera sp. | reverse complement strand
AATGGCGATATTGATATTGAAGGGGATTTTTTTGCTGCTATTAAGCTTAAAGATATTAATTTAATAGATATTCCATGGCATGCTAAATTAAATGTCTTCTTAAAAGCCATCAGGCTTCCCAACACCAATCAAAATAGTAATCAATTTGACGATAAAAAAAGTTTTATTTCAAACAAAGTATTAATGTTTGGCGATCAATTAGATGCACACACCAAAACTGAAAACCATGCTGCTATTGCGTTTCATTATGATGTCTCTAATGAGTTTTATGCATTGTGGTTAGATAAAAATATGGTGTATTCGTGTGCCTATTTTGAAAATTTTTACAATTCTTTAGAGCAAGCCCAATATGCTAAGCTCGATCACATTTGCAAAAAACTCCTATTAAAACCTGGTGAACAATTTTTAGATATTGGTTGTGGCTGGGGTGCATTGGTGTTGCATGCAGCTAAGCATTATGGCGTTATTGCACATGGTGTAACCTTAAGCCAGCAACAATTAACATTGGCGCGCCAACGCATTGCACAAGCTGGCTTGCAAAATAGCGTGACGGTAGATTTATGCGATTATCGCGACATCAGAGGTGAAGGCTACTTTGATAAAATAGCCAGCGTTGGCATGTTTGAACACGTGGGCTTAAAAAACTTACCCACGTACTTTTCTTGCGTTAACGCATTATTAAAACCTGGCGGCTTGTTTCTTAATCATGGTATTACGCATGATGTGGAAGGCTGGCAAAAAACGCTCTCTACCGAATTTATTAATCGCTATATTTTCCCCGATGGGCAGCTAGACACAGTGAGTAATATCTCGCGCGAGATGGAACACGCAAAGTTTGAAATTGCCGATTGTGAATCGCTACGTGCGCATTACGCGCTAACACTTAGGCAATGGGTAGGGCGCTTAGAACAGCATCATGCTGAAGTGTTAGAAACAGTAAACGAATCAACCTACCGTATTTGGCGTTTATATATGGCAGCAAGCGCGTTAGAGTTTGAAGGTGGTGAGCTAGGCATTTACCAAATATTAGCGGCGAAACGGTGCGTTGGCTTAACCGCATTACCACTCACTAGACGACATTTATATGTTGAAAGTAAGCAAGCTTATTAGCACAAAATTTTTCACAAGAGCGTATTAAATAAAACTATGTACAATAAAATTTACGCAAACAAATTTACTAGCTTTAAGTTGATAAGGTTTAATTTATTAAACCACCAACTAAGTTGCTCTTGTTTGTTAGTTACTCTTGTCCTGTTGTTTAATATTCAACCTGTAGCCGCGGCAGATGGGTTAATTAGCCAAACGTGGCTAGCGGTAAAAGCAGAGTTATCTGATACTTGGCAATCCCCCAACAGCGAACTTTATATTCCCATTATTACTTGGCATAACCGCCACTATTATAGCGCAGAAGATATAGATGATTTTAACGAACGGCCATGGGGCTTGGGCTATGGCAAATATCGTTATGATGAGGATGGTGATTGGCATGGTATTTATGTCATGGCTTTTTTAGATTCAAACAATGACGTAGAGCCAATAGCAGGTTACGGGTTTCAAAAAGTATGGCAGGCAAGTGACAATATACGCCTTGGGCTTGGTTACACTGCAGGGGTTACGGTTCGCTCGAGTACCAATTACTTGCCAATACCGGTACTTGCGCCTTTATTTTCAGTTAAATATAAGAAAGTTGCGTTGCAATCCACTTATATTATAGGTGGCAATGGCTATGGCAATATATTATTTAGCTGGTTAAGGTGGGAGTTACCATAATCAAAAATCTAGTAAAGTCTAGTCTAAAAATTCCTCAATTTTTAGGTTTTGATGAGACAGCTTATTTAAAAAATTAATCTGGTTTCTAGCTTCTTGAGCAAGCTCAGATGCTGTTAAGCCTACAGGGCCAATGCCGCTTGCCACCAGCGCATCGGCCGCCGCACCATGCACATAAACGCCCAGTTTTGCCGCTGCTAAGCCAGATAAGCCTTGCGCGATTAAGCTGCCAATAATGCCACTTAATACATCGCCCGTGCCGCCACTGGCCAAGCCTGGGTTGCCAGTGGTGTTAATAAACCAGTTGCCACCTGCACTGGCGATAATACTACCAGCGCCTTTTAATACACAAACTACGTTAAATTTGGCTGCTAAATTTTGCGCAGTTTCAATGCGATTTTGTTGAATATCCTCCACGCTAATATTAAGCAATCGCGCAGCCTCAGCAGGGTGTGGCGTGATGACAGTTTCAGCTTGCCGATTTTTTAATCGCTTAGCTAAAGGCGCATGTTGGCTAATTAAATTAAGCGCATCGGCATCTATTAACAAAGCAACCGCTTGCGTCATGCAAAAGGCTAGCAAATCAACTGCCGCTTTAGATTGCCCAAGCCCAGTGCCAATCACCACGCAATTTAGTCGTGCTAAATTAGTTAAGGTTGCCGCAGAATGCAGCATAATTTCAGGGTGACAAGCGTCAACTGTTGGTGCATTTTCGGCCAAAAAAGTCGCATAAACACGCCCAGCACCACAAAATAAGGCAGCGCGCGCAGCCAGCAAAACCGCACCCACCATGCCAGTATCGCCACCAATAATCGCAACGCTGCCAAAATTACCCTTATGCGCATCCAACGCGCGCGAAGGCAAAGCAGGTAAAAACATGCTTTGCACAAGCGCATTAATGGGTAACTTGGCTGCCATCATTTGTGTATGGGTTAGCTCGGCGTTAATGGTTTTTCCTCAAAAATAATCTAAGCAGCCAATTAATAGGCAACCGAAATATTATCGTTTACGTCGGTCACACCTGGCGTGTTCCACACTGAATCGCTCACCATATCGCGCTCTGACCAACTATGTACCACGCCAGTTAACGTGACCTTACTGCCGTTCACCGTTACCATAATTTCTTGCGCATCGGTCAAT
>JANOWA010000300.1:0-2307 GCA_031417675.1 Methylotenera sp. | reverse complement strand
GGGCGATCGCATTACCGACGCCAGCCCAGGTGTTAATGGTCAGACTGGTGGCTCTATCGTAAATGTTACGCTAGATGGTCGCGGCGCAGGCATTTTTAAAAACGTAACGCGCGATAACGTGGGTAAACGCATGGCGATTTTGCTGATTGAAAAAGGCAGCACCGAAGTGATTACTGCACCCGTCATTAACGAGGAAATTGGCGGCGGCCATGTGCAAATTTCTGGTATGGATAACGCGCAAGAAGCGACAGATGTTGCATTGCTATTGCGCGCTGGTGCGCTAGCGGCACCAATGGAAATTATCGAGGAACGTACTGTTGGCCCCAGCATGGGCGCGGATAACATCAAGCGCGGCGTGCATTCTACGTTGTGGGGCTTTGCGGCGATTGCGGTCATGATGATGTTTTATTACATGATATTTGGCGGCGTTTCGGTGTTGGCATTGGGCGTCAACTTATTATTGCTGGTTGCGCTATTGTCTATGTTGCAAGCCACACTGACCTTACCAGGCTTGGCGGCGATTGCCTTAGCGCTAGGTATGGCGATTGACGCCAACGTGCTGATTAACGAACGTATTCGCGAAGAGCTGCGCAATGGCAACACGCCACAAGCCAGTATTAGCGCGGGCTACAGCCGTGCCTTTGATACGATTTTAGACTCAAACGTGACGACACTCATTGCGGGTATGGCGCTATTTATGTTCGGCACAGGCCCAATTAAAGGCTTTGCCGTGGTGCATGTGCTGGGCATTCTCACCTCGATGTTCAGCGCAATTTTAATCTCGCGTGCCATTGTGAACTTGATTTATGGCTATCGCCGCAAAGTTACTAAACTTTCAATCGGCCAGATTTATAAAGCCGATTAATTAAAAGCAATTTATAAAACAGACCTATTTGAGTAAAAATTATGGAATTATTTAGAATTAAAAAAGACATCCCGTTTATGAGTTATGGCCGCATTACCACGGCCATCTCACTCATTACTTTTATTATAGCGGTGTTCTTTTTAGCCACAAAAGGCCTTAATTACGGCGTCGATTTTACAGGCGGCACGGTGATGGAAGTCAACTATCCACAAGCGGCCAACATCGATGGTATCCGCAAAGCGGTTGATTCGATTGGCTTAAAAGATGCCACGGTGCAAAACTTTGGTACTAGTCGCGATGTGCTCATTCGCTTGCCTTTGAAAAAAGATTTATCGATTGCGCAGCTTTCTGAAACGGTGACGAAAGCGCTGCAAGTGGCTGACCCAAAAGCAGAAGTGCGCCGAGTAGAATCCGTGGGTTCGCAAGTAGGTGATGAGCTTTACTCTAACGGCGGCTTAGCGCTGCTATTGGTTTGCGCGGGCATTATGATTTACTTGGCGATTCGTTTTGAGTGGCGTTTTGCGGTTGCCGCTATTATCGCCAACATGCACGATGTGGTGATTATTTTAGGCTTCTTTGCTTTCTTTCAATGGGAATTTAACTTAACTGTACTGGCGGCGATTTTGGCGGTGCTGGGCTATTCGGTAAATGAGTCAGTAGTTGTGTTTGACCGAGTGCGCGAAAACTTTAGAAAAATGCGCAAGGCTTCGGTCGTGCAAGTGATTGATAACGCCATTACCCGCACCATGAGCCGCACCGTAATAACCCACGTGATGACGCAAACCATGGTTGGCTCTATGTTGCTATTTGGCGGCGAAGTGCTGCACAACTTTGCGCTCGCGCTCACTATCGGTATTTTGTTTGGTATTTATTCTTCTGTGTTGGTCGCCTGCCCAATCGCCATGTGGCTGGGCGTGAATCGCGCTAATTTGATTGGCGATGTAGAGAAAAAAGGCACTGACAAAGAAGGCCTTGAAGCAACGCCTTAAAACCATAGCGCGTAGTCCTTGATTTTTAGCCACTGATTGATTTTGCGCCTCAGTTGATTTTCATAGCCAAGCCGCTACACTGATGGTTTATTTTTTGGCTTATTTATTTAGTTTACAAATAACCTAGACACCTCACTTTGGAAAACCTTCCTATAAGCTGGCAAATCGGCGCTTTGGTTGCGCTACTTGCCTGTACTGCATTCTTCTCTATATCAGAAACCAGCTTGATGTCGCTCAACCGCTATAGAATGCGGCATTTAGCGAAACAAGGCCATCGCGGCGCGCGGCTAGCCAGTGTGTTATTGGCCAAAACCGATAAACTGCTTGGCGTTATTTTACTGGGCAATACGCTGTGCATTGTTGCATCGTCCGCCATAGAAGTGCGCATTAGCGAGCAATTATTTAGCGAGGGTAAATACGCGACGATGATAGGCTCGCTTATCCTCACCTTTG
>JANOWA010000299.1:0-14930 GCA_031417675.1 Methylotenera sp. | reverse complement strand
TTATTTGGCGCACCCACAAGCCAGCCCTAAAAACCGTATCGAACAACAGTTAAAACGCACGATTAACGTTTAAAAATCACAAAACCGCACACTTTTACATTCATTTATTGTCTAGTTGCCAAATACCTTGTTATTATCTAGGCAAATTCTTTTTATAGTCCTTATATTTAGGCATTAATGTCAAAATTACTCATTGTAGAGTCACCCTCAAAAGCCAAAACACTCAAAAAATACCTCGGTAACGATTTTGAAGTGTTGGCTTCGTACGGCCATATTCGAGACCTAATCCCAAAAAATGGCGCAGTTGACCCTGCCAACGACTTTGCCATGAAGTACGAAATTATCGAGCGCAATGCCAAGCACATGGACGCGATTACCAAAGCGGTGAAAAATGCCGATAGCATTTATCTGGCAACCGACCCAGACCGCGAAGGCGAGGCGATTTCTTGGCATATTGCCGAAATTTTGGCCGAAAAAAAACTACTTAAAAATAAATTGCTTAAACGCGTAGAGTTTAACGAGATTACGCAAACTGCGGTGAAACACGCTATTGATAACCCGCGTGATATTGCCATGAACTTGGTCAACGCCCAGCAAGCGCGTCGTGCGTTGGATTATTTGGTTGGCTTTAATTTGTCGCCATTATTGTGGAAAAAAATCCGCCGCGGTCTTTCTGCAGGCCGTGTGCAAAGCCCAGCTTTAAGATTAATCGTAGAGCGCGAGCTAGAAATTGAGGCGTTTAAAAATCAAGAATATTGGACGATTCACTTAGATGCGTTAAAGCACGCGAATAAATTTAACGCCAAATTGGTGCTGTTAAATAACCAAAAAGTAGAGCAATTTACAGTTGTAAATCACGACCAACAAGCCGATATTGTGGGCAAATTACTGCTCGCCAGCGCAGGCAAAACCACGGTTTCGCGCGTTGAAAAGAAACAGCGTAGCCGCAGCCCTGCCGCGCCGTTTACTACATCGACATTGCAACAAGAGGCAGTGCGTAAGCTTGGTTTTACCACATCTAGAGCAATGAGAGTCGCCCAACAGCTTTACGAGGGCGTGGATGTTGGCTCTGGCACGACAGGCTTGATTACGTATATGCGTACCGATTCGTTTAGCATGGCGACGGAAGCGGTGATGAGCATTCGCGATTATGTGAAGAAAAATTTTGAGGCAGATTACTTGCCAAAATCGCCCATTATGTACAAAACCAAAGCCAAAAATGCTCAAGAAGCGCATGAGGCGATTCGCCCCACCGATATTAACCGCGCGCCCGTTAAAATGCGCCAATACTTGAACGACGAGCAATTTAAACTCTACGAAATGATTTGGAAGCGTAGCTTGGCCTGCCAAATGTCGCCCGCTAAATTTGATGCGGTGAGTGTGGATTTAGCCGTTGGCAGCGAAGCCAATTTATTCCGCGCTACTGGCCAAACGCTAGTATTCCCAGGCTTTATCGCAGTGTATATGGAAGGTCGCGACGATGAAGAAGACGAAGATGGCGAATCTAAGTTACCACATTTAGAAACGGGCGAAATTTTAAATGTCGAAAAAATCTACGGCGATCAGCACTTTACTGAGCCACCGCCGCGTTATGGCGAAGCCAGCTTGGTGAAGATTTTGGAGGAATACGGCATTGGCCGCCCTTCTACTTACGCCAGCATTATTTCGACCTTGCAAGATCGCGAATATGTAATCCTCGACAAAAAACGCTTTACGCCGACCGATGTGGGCCGCGTAGTGGCTAAGTTTTTAACCGAACATTTCACCAAATATGTGGACTATGACTTTACCGCCAACCTAGAAAACGCGCTGGATAATGTAGCCGATGGCTCGCGTGAGTGGATTCCGCTGATGGCGGAATTTTGGCAAGATTTTAATAACCAAATTATTAGTAAAGCCGATGTTGACAGGCCTGGTAATGAATTAATTGACGAGGCTTGCCCCAAATGCGGCAAGCCGCTGCAAAAACAATTGAGCCGCTATGGCACGTTTATTGGCTGCACCGGGTATAACGATGAGCCAAAATGTGACTACAAACGCAGCATGAATGGCAGCGCGCAAGCAGGTGCTGACCCTGTCACCATAGGCGTGGACGTGGAATCTGGCAAAGAAATTTACTTAATGAACGGGCCTTATGGACCTTATCTGCAGGTTGGCGTGGCGGTTGAAGGTGACAAGAAAAAACCAAAACGCGTGAGTATTCCCAACGAAGTGCCGATTGCTAGCGTAAATATGGAAATTGCCAATATGCTGTTGTCCTTGCCGCGCGATTTAGGCTTGCACCCAGAAACCAATAAAAAAATTGTTGCCAATATTGGCCGCTTTGGCCCGTATGTGAATCACGATGGGAAGTTTAAGTCGATTCCCAAAACTGACAGTGTGTTTAGCATTAATAACGCAGGTGCGGTTGCGCTACTGGCGGCCGCCAACACAGGCCTCGCGCCAATTGCCGACCTTGGTGCGCACCCAAGTGGCGAAGGCCGTGTAGAGATTTACGCAGGCCGTTACGGGCCTTATGTGCAGCATGCCAAAGTGCGCGCAACCATACCCAAAAGTATTGAGCCTGAAGAATTAACCATGGATGAAGCGCTAGGCTTATTGGCTGAAAAAATGGCTAAGGATGAGGCGACTGGTAAAACGGGTGGCAAAAAAGCAGCGACTAAAAAAGCGCCCGCTAAAAAAGCCGCAGCAAAACCTACAGTAGCAAAAATTGCCGCATCTAAAACAACCGTCATCAAAGCAACAGGTAAAAAACTAGCTGTGAAGAAAAAAGTGGTTAAGAAGCCTACAGCTAAAAAATAACGGTTATCAACGCAATAAAAAAGCGGCCAAAAATAGGCCGCTTTTTTTAGCTACTTTATTAAGAAATTCTGCCCGACATCACCAGCGTTTGGCCCGTTGTGGTAGGTGTTGGCATATTGTATTCCATCCACTTGCGAATACGATTTGCATCACCAATACGCGTTAATTTGCCGTTAGAATCTAGTAGCACCACAATCATTGGCTCGCCCGCGATTGTCGCCTGCATGACCAAACAACGGCCTGCTTCGTTAATAAAGCCCGTTTTTGATAGCCCAATTTCCCACTCGCCTTCGCGCACTAAACCGTTGGTGTTTTTAAAGGTGACGGGATATTCGCGGCCTTCTAAATATACTTGGCGATCAGGTGTTGTTGTTGCTGCGCGAATTTCAGGATATTGATAAGCCGCTTGCACCATTTTGGCTAAATCTTCTGCTGTAGATACGTTTTCAGAATCTAATCCAGTTGGATCAGCAAAGTGCGTATTCGCCATCCCAAGCATGTGGGCTTTGGCGTTCATCGCCCGCACAAACATGGCTCTTCCGCCAACATAATGCGTGGCCAAAGTTGACGCTGCGCGGTTTTCTGATGCCATTAAAGCCAGTTGCAGAAACTCGCCACGTGTCATTTGTGTGCCGATTGTAAGGCGCGAACTGGTGCCTTTTATATAATCAATATCTTCATCAGAAATTTCAATCACTTCATCTTGCGGCAACTTGGCATCTAACATCACCATGGCGGTCATTAATTTGGTAATTGATGCAATTGGCGTGGGCTGATTGGTGTTTTTAGCAAACAGCACTTCACCCGTATTTTGATTAATAATCAAAGCTTTGCTAGAAGCCAACTGTAAAATACCACTGCCATCAAAACTTTCAGCGCTTGCATATTCACGTTGCATTTGCAAATTATGTGCAGCACGCAAATGTACGCTCACTCTTTGCGCGCGCATTCTACCAACTTGATGACGACTACTAATTGCATGCTTACTTAAGGCATTTTTATGCGATGACACATCGCGCTTGCTCGACTTTTTGTGCGCAGCCAATACCTCGGTCGGTGCGGCTACAAAACCTAGCACTAAATAAGCAAGTAGTATATTTTTAAAAATCAACTTCATCATTGCAGCAAACCTCGCTAAACTTTACTAACATTTGAATTTATAATAACGAATAAATAGTTATTTGTCATTAACTTAGCGCATATTTATAAAATAATTATTAAGTTTGCCGCTGTTGTGACTTTTTTGACACAAGCACTTTATTTTGATACTAAACATAAACTTTGTGCGAAAATACGCGCTATATACTAAGCACACGTTGAATTCAGACCATGAAATTTCCCAATCAGTTGCATTACACCGCCGAACATTTATGGGTAAGCCAAACCGCCGATGGCAACTGGCTTGCGGGTATAACCGATTATGCGCAAGATTTACTGGGCGATATTGTGTTTATTGAGCCACCAAAACTCGGTAGCACGCTGGTAAATGCCGCGCCTTGTGGCATTGTGGAGTCAGTTAAAACAGGCTCTGATTTACACGCACCCATGAACGGCGTGGTGACCGCAATCAATGCAGATTTATTAAACGCACCCGAAGGCATTAACGATAAGCCCTATGCGGCGTGGATATTCAAGTTTAAGCCAAGCGACATGGCAGAAACTACGCATTTTTTAAGCGCTGAGGCCTACCAGAAATTGGTAGCGGCTGATTAATTATTTGGGCAGCACAAACTTTACTTTTAACAACAAGTCTTGTAATTCTTCGGTCAATTGGTTGCGTAAATCCAACTCTAACTGAGGTAATACGTTTGCCAAAATTTGTTGAATATTTTCGCGCATCACTTCTTGCACCACTGGTAAATCGGCATTAATCATCGTTAAAAAGCTTTCGCGCATTTGCCCGCTTTGCTCGGTCATTTCATCGGCAAACTGTGCTTTAACAGCATCGCCAGCAGCCGCATAAATACTGGGGATAGAAGCATTTAAGGTGCTGCGCATTTGTTCAAGCGCATCGGCTTGAGTTAAGCGTAAACGTTCCGCTAAATCGTCTTTTGCATTGGCACTAAGCGACTCAAAGTTACTTGTGAGCGACTGCGCTAATTGGGTTTGATGTTGTTCTATCGATTCTGCCAATTGTGTATGTTGTTGGTTGATAGATTGTGCTAGGATCGTTTTATGCGCATCAATGGATTGCGCTAATAATGTTTGATGCGAGCTGATGGATTGCGCTTGAAACGCTTGCATTTCTTGATTTAGATTTTGGCTTATTTGCGCGACAATTTGATCTTGCTGCTCTTGAATTGAATTTGCATAAATCGATGGCATCGCCTCGGTAAACGTGGTGCGCATCTGCGAGATTGCTTCTGCATGCAAATCACTTAATTCTTGTAGCAAATTAGTCTTGGCCTCTTGCTTAGTTGCCTCAAAAATTCCCGCCATATCTTGTTGCAATAAAGCTTGGTGTTTACTCAGTGCATCCGTTTGAAACGCTTGCATCTCTTGCGTTAAATCTTGCTTAATCTGCACGCTTGTATCGGCTTGCATGCCCTCAACCGTGGATTGCAGCGCTTGCGCTGCTACTTGCAAGCTTTGCTCGGTTACTTGCGTGAGCGAAACATCTAAATTGGTAATTGCATCGGTTTGTAAGCTGGCAATTTTTTCTGAAAGGCTCTTAAATACAAAGTCTGCACTGTTTTGATACATTTGCGGCAGCTCGGTTTTAAGGTCCCCTTTCATCTTATCCACAAAATTATTCGTATTGGTTTCTATTGCTAGCTGCGCAGCTTTAATCTCGGCCTGCAAATCTTGCAATAGGTCTTTTCTTAAGGCATCACGCACGCTAATTAATACCGATTGCGTGATTTCTGCCTCTAAACGCGGCCGTACGTGGCCTGTAACACGCGCAATTAGCTCTGGCGTTATCAAGGTTATATCATCTAGCTTCGGGCTTGGTGCTGGCTGTGCGCTTGGCTTTGGTTGATAAATCTCGGTCAGTAGCGGAATTTTTTTATCAGCTGCCATGTTTTTTACATCCTCACTATTTTTTCTAGACGATACTGGTTTTTTCTAGACGATACTGGTTTGCGCATAATTGGTGCTTTTAATTTCATAGCCTCTATCACGATAAAACTTAAACCGTGCCCGCGCCGCTATTTTATCTGGCTCATCATCACTCACTAATTCGATTAAGTGCGTAAATCGGCTAAAAAAAGTGGGCTGATTCAGCCTTAAGTTAATCAATAACTCGTCTTGTAGCAAGGCTGTTTCTTGCCAATGAATCAGGACGGGCGTTTGCGCTGCCGCCGCATGATGTGCTGCCACGTTGGGCAAAAAGCGCTCTGGCTTATATTGCCACAAAGCTGCGCTAATAATCGCCGCACTGCTTTCATCTGCCACACAAATCGTCACTTGGCGACGTTTTGTTAGCGCAGTTTGCACCAAATCAGCCAGCACTCGCGGCTTATTACGCACGTTAAAATAAAAATCAATCCGCGTCATGGTTTATATTAATTAGCTTTTGCAGCGCGATTTACTAAAAATGTCGTTAATAAGGGTACAGGACGACCCGTGCCGCCTTTTTCTTTGCCACTTTTCCATGCGGTGCCAGCAATATCTAAATGCGCCCAATCGTATTTTTTGGTAAAGCGCGATAAGAAGCAAGCCGCCGTAATACTGCCACCTGCGCGGCCGCCAATATTGGCCATATCGGCAAAATTGCTATCCAGCTGGGTTTGAAACTCTTCCCACAAGGGCATGTGCCAAGCGCGGTCATGTGCGGCTTCGCCCGCTGCTAATAGCTCATGCGCTAACGCATCTTTGTTGCTAAATAATCCACTTGGATGGTGCCCCAGCGCGATGACGCATGCGCCTGTTAGCGTAGCAATATCTACTACGGCCGATGGCTCAAAACGCTCTGCATAGGTCAGCGCATCACATAAAATTAGGCGGCCTTCGGCATCAGTATTCAAGACTTCAATCGTTAAGCCAGACATGCTGGTTAAAATATCGCCTGGTTTAATCGCGCCAGCATCGGGCATATTTTCACAGGTGGCGATTAAGCCAACTGCATTAATCGCTAAATCCAGCTCGCCAAGGGCTTTGAATGTGCCCAGTACGCTTGCTGCGCCGCACATATCGTACTTCATTTCATCCATATCGCCGCCAGGTTTAAGCGAAATACCCCCCGTATCAAAGGTGATGCCTTTGCCAACCAAAACAACTGGTTTTGCGCCTTTTTTACCTTTTAAGTGCTGCAGAATAATAAAGCGTGGCGGCTCGACACTGCCTTGCGCCACGCCTAAAAACGAGCCCATGCCAAGCTTTTCAATTTCTTTTTGCTCGAGCACTTCTACTTTAAAACCATATTGTTTAGCGAGCAATTTGGCCTGTTTGCCCAAATAAGTGGGTGTGCAAATGTTTGGCGGTAAATTGCCTAAATCTTTGGCCAAGGTAACACCGTGGCTAATCGCCAAGCCCTGTTTAAGGCCTATTTCGGCTTGTACGTTATCTACTTTTTCAACATTAATAACCATGCTTGCTAATGCTAACGGCTCGGCTTTTTTCTGCTTAATCGCATTCACTTGGTAAGTCGCATCCATCACCACCTCAACCAATGCGGCCACTTTGGTTTGCGAATTTGATTTTTTTAGGTCAATTTCGTTTAAAAAGAAGCCAGCACTGGTCACGCCTTTAGGCATGGTTTTAACCGCTGCGCGCACCGCTTGGCGATAATTTTTTTCGCTAAACTCTTCTTGCTTGCCAAGCCCAAGCAGCATCACACGCGTGGCTGCAATACCCGCAAGGCCGTGCAGCACCAAAGTGGCGCTAAGTTTGCCTTCCATATCGCCCGATTTAACGACGTTTGTGATGGCTTTATTCGTTGCGGCATCGATTTTTTTTGCAGCATCTGTTAACTTGCCGCCTTCAAATACGCCTACAATGATGCAATCAGACTGTAGTTTTTCTGGATTTACGTTTTTTATGCTAAATTCCATGTTATCGCCTTTTTAATATTGACTAGATTTTAATCCTAATTATCCAGCGTTTTGACGCGAAATCAAAGCGCAAATTCACATAAACTAACAATTGAAACTATTTAAAAAATCTTTATCGCATGAGCTCATCAGCACCGCAGGCGCGATGTTCTTAATACTGGTGGGCATTGTTATTGCCCAGCGAGCGGGTTATTTTGTGCAATTGGCGGCAAAGGGCGTGTTACCGAACGACGCAATTAGCACCTTACTGGGCTTTAATATGGTGAAGTTTTTGCCAATGATATTGTCTTTAAGCATATTTTTAGCGGTGTTACTTACATTAAGTCGTTGGCATCGCGATTCTGAAATGGTGGTGTGGTTTAGCGCTGGCCTCAGCATTATGCAGTGGGTTCGCCCCATATTAACGTTTGCAATGCCGGTGATTATTGTGATTACGCTGTTGAGCGTTATGGTGATGCCGTGGGCGATTCAAAAAGGTGAAGATTATCGCGTACAGCTTAAAACGCGCGATGAGCTATCGTCTATCAGCCCAGGCGTGTTTAAAGAATCTTCTGGCGGTAGCCGTGTGTTTTTTATAGAAGGCTTTGATGAGCTTGGTAATGTCGTTAAAAACATTTTCGTACAAACCACGCAGCACCAAAAAACGGGTGTAGTGGTGGCCGCACAAGGTAGCCGCAAAAAAGAAAAAAATGGGGATAACTTTTTGGTGATGGAAAAAGGTCGCCGCTACGAATCCATGCCAAATTCAGCCGAGGTTTCGACCACCGAATTTGAGCGTTATGCGGTGCGCGTGCAAACTAAAGAAGCCACGCCAGAGCCATATACAAGGCAAGCAGTACCCACGCGGCAATTATTACAAAATGCTGACGCGGGCAATAATGCCGAGTTGCAATGGCGCATGGCGATACCCATCTCTGCGTTGATATTGGTGCTGCTGGCCATTCCACTTAGTTTTGTCGATCCGCGTGCAGGCCGTTCGCTTAATTTGGTTTTTGCGCTGCTGATTTATATTATTTACAACAATATATTAAGTATTTTTCAAGCATGGGTCACGCAAGGCAAACTAAGTGCGTTTATTGGCCTGTGGCCAGTGCATTTATTTTTCTTGGTAATGACGTTATATTTGTTTTACCGTCGCAACCACTTATTGCCTTTGCTGCCGCAATGGCTGACAAATATTCCGCGTTTGTGGCAGACCACACCTAGCACACCAGCAAAATGAAAATTTTAAACCGTTATTTTTGGCAAGAAACCTGCATCACCATTTTGATGATAATGCTGGGTTTATTGGCGATGTTTTCATTTTTTGATTTAATTCAAGAGCTAGATAGCCTTGGCAAAGGCAGTTACGGCATCAGCAAAATGCTGGCTTTTGTTTTATTGAGCATTCCTGGACATATTTACGATGTGGTGCCAGTGGCGGTGCTGGTTGGCATGATGTATAGCCTCGGCACGCTGGCGCGCAATTCCGAGCTGATTATCATGCGGGTGAGCGGCTTATCTTTACTCAATATTGGCATTACCTTGCTAAAGGTGGGTTTACTGTTCACCATCATCACTTTTTTTGTGGGTGAACTCATCACACCCATTAGCGAAAAAATGGCACATCGTATGCGTATAAAAGCCACCGATTCGGTGCTGGTGCAAGATTTTAGGTCTGGACTATGGGTAAAAGACGGTAATAGCTTTGTGAACGTAGAAACCGTGTTGCCAGACGCAAGTTTAATGAACATACACATTTATGAATTCGATGACAACTTTAAATTACGCAGCATCAGCAATGCCAAACAAGGCGACTTTGCTGATGAGCATTGGCGTTTAAGCGATGTAACGCAATCGAAATTTAATACCTTTAAACAAATTGAACAAAACAATGTGCAAACGCAGTTTTTTAATAAGGCCAACTGGAAATCGCTGATTCGCCCAGAGTTGCTTAATGTGCTTTTGGTGGCGCCAGAGAAGATGTCGGCTTGGAATTTATATTCATTTATCAACCACTTAGAAACCAATAAGCAAAAAGCCACGCGTTATTGGGTGGCGCTTTGGGCAAAAATGACCTACCCGCTAGCCTGTATGGTGATGGTGATTTTGGCGCTGCCATTTGCTTTTTTACAACAACGCGCCAGTGGCACCAGCAACAAAATTTTTATCGGCGTGATGCTGGGCGTGGTGTATCAAATCATGAATCGCGTGTTTATCCACTTAGGCGTACTTAACGATTGGCCGCCGATGATGAGCGCGATTACACCTACGATTTTATTTTTAATTGCTGGCTTGAGTTTATTGTTCGTGGTGGAACGTAGATAATCAAGTAATACGCATCATTAACTAACGCGGATAAAATGCGTTTTAAGCAATCTATCGTGCAAAAACAAGCCTTGCTTATCGACTAAAGTCCATATAAATCCCAAGCCAAGCACCAGCATTGAAGCGCTTGCTAGGGCATATCGAAGCATCGCTAGCTTTGTACTTAAACAATTATTTTGGCCATTAATGCCTTGGGTTACCAGCTTTATTTTCCAGGTTTTGGTGGCCAATGTTTGCCCCGATTTGTGCCAGCAAAAAACAAAATAAGCGCCTGTCATCAACCACAACAAAAACTGCAAAGCATAGCGCTTATTGCCAGTTGTAGCATCGCCAAACAGGCGGACAAATATCCAGGTACACAGCATCCATAACGCAAGCAACAACAATAACTCATATAGACATGCTGCAAATAATCTTAAACGTGTCGCGTTTTTGTTCATGCTTTTTCAACTTATAAAAAAGCCCGCTATCGGTTGAAGAGCGGGCATTATTTTAATCAACAACTATTCCAACAACTATTCTAAGTTGGGCTCAAAATCCCATTCAGCCGAATCTTTACGTAATTTTGCGCGATCTGCTTCAGGTAGTTTTTGGTAATCGGCCCATTTTTTGCGCACTTCATCTTTTTTATCAGGGCTTAGTGCGTTAAATTCTTGATAGCGCTTACGCGCATTTTCGCGCTCGTAAGGCGTCATACGGCTCCAGCTATTGAGGCGTTTTTGCACGCGCTGTTGTTTTTGTGCGTCCATTTTAGGGTAATCGTGCGCAATATCTAACATTTTTTCGCGCTGCCAAGGCCTTAAGGCATCCCATTCTGAGCCAAGTGGAGCCAGCACTTTGCGCTGGTTATCATTAAGCTGACTCCAAGTTTGCACGGGCGCATCGGTGCTAACATCGCCATTTAGCGATGATTTCATGCTGCCCGATTTGATGTTAGACGATGAGATGCTGCCTAAGTCACCTAGCGCTAGTTGAACATGATCGGTAGCATGCACTAAGGCCGTCGCTTGCATGCCACACACTACAAACGCGAATACGATTAAAAGTTTATTCATTCAAACATTATTTTTCTAAAAGTTTTTTAAAAATTAATTATAGTCTAGCGTGTGCATCGTTAAGCGAAGGCTCAAAACCTCTATCTACAAAGGCTTCTGGCGGTAAATCTGCGCTTAATAAAAAGGCATCGCTTGCTTCTTGATGTTTAAACGATTGGGTGGCCAAAAAGCCAGCCACAATTGCAGCCAATACAATGCCTGCCATCGCCATGCGATGCTGCTCTGCCCAAGCTGAAATGCTCGATGATGTGCCATCACGATTAATGCTAGCGCCTGAAATTAGCTGCGCGTGTGCTTTTACAGCGCGCTCGCGGCCGTTTTCTAGCTGTTTAAGTGTACGCATACTCAAGCGATTAGCGTGTGCGTCCAGCAAGCCCGCGATTTGCTGAGCTTGTAGATCAATATGTTGTGCGTCACTTTCGTGTTCTGGTAAATCGTGTTTACTGTTATCTGTACTCATGTTTCTGCTCCTAATTGCGATAATGCTCTGCTGCCTAAGCCTTGTTTTTGTAACAAAGCGGCGAGGGTGTGAACAGCGCGCGAACAGTGCGTTTTGACGCTACCCTGCGAGCAACCCATCATTGCAGCGGTTTCTGCCACATCCATGTCCTCCCAATAACGTAATACAAAGGCTTCTCGTTGACGCGCAGGAAGCTTTTCTATGGCTTTTTCGATGACGCGCATGGTTTGACTGCGCTCTAGCTGAATGGCCGGGTTACTGCTCTCATCTTCCACATCAATGGTGTCTAGCGGATCGTGGTCTTCCTCGCCATCTTTGCCTGCACCAAAGCTGGAAAGTAGCGTGGTCCATAAGTTACGCACTTTTTGTCTGCGCCAAAAATCGCGCATGGTATTTTGCAAAATACGTTGAAACAACATGGGATATTCGGCAGCGGGCTTATCGGCGTATTTTTCGGCCAACTTTAGCATGGCATCTTGCACAATATCGAGCGCTGCATGGTCGTCGCGCACGGCATACACCGTCTGCTTAAACGCTCGCCGCTCTACATCGCGCAAAAAATCTGATAACTCTTGTGAACTTGCCATAAGGTTTGTTATTTAATCAATTGCAGCAGTATATCAGTTTTAGGTTTTATGCTGACTTGCGCGGCTTAAGTTTGTGCGTTGCAACTTGCAATACGATTTGTAATACGATTTGTAATAATGGCGCTTTTGGTTACAATCGTGATACTGGATTCATTTGGAGTTAATGGTAATAATGGCGCGCATTCTAATACTGATTATTATAGGTTTTATACTGGTTAAAATACTCAAGCATATGCTTGCCAATGCAGATTCCAAGTCTTCTGCCAAAGAAAATATGCCTGCAGCAGCAGCAGAAAAAATGATTCAGTGTGCCAAATGTGGCTGCCATGTGCCAATTAGCGAAAGTCGCCGTGAAAATAATCAACTTACTTGCAACAACCCCGAATGCCAACCCTAAACGCCGCAGAAAACAAATAGTTAAAAAATAATATGGCAATCGATTTAATTGCTCACTTAGATACGCACATCACTGCCACGCGCTGGCGTAGCCTTAAGTTATATAACATCTACCGCCTGCTCATCACGCTGCTGTTGCTGATTACGCAAGGCCTATTAGTGACTAACGATTGGCAACAAACGTTAAATACGAATTTATTTGTTGATTTATTCGCAACGTTAGTTAGTTGTTATTTTATTTTTAGCGTGATTGCAGCAATTTTTACTTGGCAAGAAAAACCCGACATTCACATCAGCGTGCCGATTCAAATTGTCACCGATATTGTCTTTATTGTATTGCTGATGCACGCACAAGAAGGTGGCCAAGGCAGCATCGGCTTATTATTAATCATCGCCATTGCCAGCGCCAGCTTAATTAGCGATGGTCGCTTAGCTTTATTCTACGCGGCGCTTGCCAGTATTGGCATGCTGCTAGCGCAATCTTACCGCGTGTTATTTTTGACTAACGCGACTAGCTCTTACACGCCTGCAATATTGCTCAGTTTAGGCTGTTTTGCCACCGCTTGGCTGGCTTATAGCTTGGCTAAACGCACCAAAGAAAGCGAGTTACTCGCCTCGCAACGTGGCCTAGATGTGCAAAATATGGCGCAAATTAATGCGCTAATTACGCACGAAATGCAAGATGGTGTACTGGTTGTGGACCAAGACTTTCAAATCAAACATTACAATGTGCAAGCCGAAAGATTGCTTAGTTTAGAAAGTAAAAATTGGCAAGGTGATTTACTTGCCAATATTTCACCAGAAATCGATCAACTTTTACAAAACTGGCTTCATGAAGTTAAGCTTAAAGGAGATTTTGCACCTACCAACCTTGCACTGCCAAACTTTATTAAATTAAGCACGCAATCGCGCGAATTGCGGCTGCGATTTTTGCCTGTTGCCGACAATCACAGTCCGAGCAGTCAATACCCAAACAATCATTTTCAGAGCGCAGTTATTTTTATTGAAGATTGGTCGCAAATGCAAACGCAAGCGCACCAAGTGAAATTGGCCGCACTGGGTCGATTGACTGCCAATATTGCGCATGAAATTCGCAATCCTTTAAGCGCAATTAGCCACGCTAACCAACTATTGCAAGAAGAAGATTTTGACCCTGCCATCAAACGTATGCTGCAAATTATCTCAGATAACGTACAGCGCGTTGACCAAATTATCAAAGATGTACTTGAGCTCAATCGTCGCGATCGCACTAATCAAGAGCCAATCCAGTTAGAAAATTTTACCGTTGATTTTTACACGCAATTTTGTGCGGTGGAGAAGATTCCAGAAGCGTGCTTTAAACTGTCGCTGAATAAGGCAGAAACCATGATCTCGTTTGATAGGCGCCATTTAAACCAAATTTTGTGGAACTTATGTAAAAACGGTTGGCGACACTGTAAAAAATCTGAAAATAGCCTAGAATTAAACGTTAGCTTAACCGATAAAACTAAAACCATTCATATCGAGATTCGCGATGATGGCGATGGCGTGCCTGAGAGCATTCGCAACCATTTGTTTGAGCCATTTTTTACCACCGAGAAATCGGGAACGGGCTTGGGACTTTACATTGCGCGCGAGTTGGCCGATGCCAATGGCGCTAAATTAGAATATGAATCCATTGACTCTACAGTCAGTTCGGGTTCAATATTTACGGTTCATATTAAGAAAATTTAAGAAAAAAATTAAGAAAAGGTTTGGCTCAAAATGGCACAACAATTTAATTGCCTAGTGGTAGATGACGAAACCGATATTCGTGAGCTAGTGGTATTGACGCTAGAGCGCATGGATATTAGAGCTGATAGCGCAGCTAACTTGGAAGAGGCAAAACAATTATTAAGCCAGCGCAGCTATGATTTATGCTTAACCGACATGCGCTTGCCCGATGGCTTAGGGCTAGAATTGGTTGAACATATATCAGCCAAATATACCGGCTTGCCCGTGGCGGTGATTACTGCGTATGGCAGCGCAGATAACGCCGTTTCGGCATTGAAGGCTGGCGCGTTTGACTATTTAACCAAGCCCATTTCGCTAAAACAACTGCGCCCTTTAGTGGAATCTGCACTTAAGTTATCCAGCAGTGATGTAAAAGATACAAAAAATACCATTGATTTAATTGGCAACTCGCCCGCCATGAGCCTAGTGCGTACCATGATTGAAAAACTGGCGCGAAGCCAAGCGCCTGTTTATGTAAGCGGCGAATCGGGTAGCGGCAAAGAGCTTGCGTCACGGTTAATTCATAGCAATAGCTCGCGGCGCGATAAAGCGTTTATCGCCGTTAACTGCGGCGCGA
>JANOWA010000298.1:0-3129 GCA_031417675.1 Methylotenera sp. | reverse complement strand
CGCTTAGCTGGATACGCTCGTCACTATTTTTTTCTGAGGTTTTTTCTGGGTTTTTTTCTGTGATTTTTTCAGCTGTTTCCATTTTTTACTCGTTTTAAAAATTAGGTTGACACATTATCACATTTGTCATATATTTCTGTCAATACAGAAATTAAAGAAATTTATAAAAAGATAAAAAGTAAAAGTTAATTGTGCCAATATAAAAAGAAAGGGATGAAGTGAAAGTTTTAGTATTAGGTGGGTGCGGATTTATTGGTCGCAACATCGTTGCAAAGCTGTATGCGCAAGGTGTGCAAGTGGTGATTGGTAGTCGTAAAAAATCAACTGATAACAGTATGTTGCAAATTAAATTGCAAACTATGTTGCAAGCTGATGATTGGTTAACCATCATTAATGGCTTTGAGGGGGTGGTGAACTCAGTCGGCATTTTGCGCGAGCGAAAAGGTGAAAGTTATGCCAATATTCATGCGCTTGCGGTTGAAAGTCTTGCCGATGCCTGCGCCCAGACTGGGGTGAAGCTCATACATATATCTGCTATAGGGCTATCAGCAACAGCAAAAAGTGGCTTTATTACCAGTAAGTATTGGGGTGAGCAGGCTATTCTTGCCAGTGGCGCAAAGGCACTTATCATACGACCAAGCTTGCTAGATGGCGAGGGCGGTTTTGGTGCTAAATGGTTTAGGCGTGTGGCGGCTTGGCCCTTGCAGTTGGTGATGCAAAGTGAAGGTTTAATTGCACCGTTGCAGGTGACCGATTTGGGCGAGGCAGTTGCAAACTTGTGCTTAATGCCACAAAAATGGCCGCAAATTATCGAGCTTGGTGGCAGCGATGTGATGACAATTCCACAATATTTGCAAGCTTTGCGCAATATTGATAATCAGCAAGCCATGCAATTAGCTGTGCCAAAAATTTTGGTGCGTGTTGCTAGCCATATTTTTGATATATTTGCATTAACGCCGCTATCATTTGGCCACTTTGAGTTAATGCAAGGCTATAACGTGCCAGCAGTGAACTTGTTGCCAGTTTTGCTAGGCCGTCAGCCTGCTGGGTTTGGTCAAACTAACGTGAATCAAACAAGCGAATTAAGCGATTTAACAGTCATTAAAACGTAGTCCATTCGCCATCTATCAGCTTTTGTTGCGGCTTAAATGCTTGTTTATACGCCATTTTTTGGCTGTCAGCAATCCAGTAGCCTAAGTATAAGTAGGGCAGATCAAGCATTTTTGTCCATTCAATCAGCCACATAATAGAATACGTGCCAAAGCTGGCTTTGGCTTCACCAGATTTAAAAGTAGCATCATAAAATGTGTAAACAGCCGATACGCCATCGTTTACTAAATCAATTACGCTGACGATTTTGACTTGGTTGTTGGTATCGGTAAACTCGACCATTAAGCTTTCTACATTGCTTTGGCACAAAAAGTGGCGATACTCATCGGCCTCGTTTTGAATTTGTGCGGTGCGATGCGCTTCGGCTTGTTTTTTTAAGTTATCGTCGGGGTGACGCGCGGCTTGGTAAGCGGTGTAGAGCGCAAAATGGCTGTCAAGGTAACCCAGTGGCATCACGCGCGCCGTTAAATCCGCATGTTGTTTATAAGCGCGTTTTTGGCTGCGATTGGGCTTAAAATCTGGCAACACAACCCGTACTGGCACGCAGGCGTTGCAGTGCTCGCAATGTGGCCTGTAAGCAAACTTGCCGCTACGCCGAAAGCCTTGCAGAATAAGGCCGCTGTAAACATTGGCATCCACCAAATGATGCGGCGTGGCGATTAAGCTTTGCGCGAGTTTTTTTGGCAAATAGCCGCATGCATACGGCGTGGTGACGTAAAATTGTAACTTGTGAAGTGCTGGCTCGCTAAGCAAGGTCATCTATAAATTATAGACTAAATTTGTGGGATATTTATCCGCGAAACAATGATTGTTATCTAAATTTGTTGGAGCGGATTTATCCGCGAAGTAATGATTGCTATCGCGGATAAATCCGCTCTTACAATAAACTGGTTAAATTTTTTATAAATATTTCGCGCTCAATTTCACGTCCGCCAAAGCTGCTTAAAAGTGGGGTTTTCATTTGGCAATCAATCATGGCAACTTGTTGATTAATAAGGTAATTAACCAAATGTACAAACGCTACTTTACTGGCATCGGTCACTGTGTGAAACATGCTTTCGCCATAAAACATGCGGCCAATTTTTACGCCATAACAGCCACCAACCAGTTTGCCATCTAACCAACTTTCTGCGCATACGGCATGGCCAAGCGCGTGCAATTCGCAATAAGCGGCAATCATTTCGTCGGTAATCCAAGTGCCCGCCAGCTTGCCTGTTTGATCGATTCTAGGCGTTTGGCCGCATGCGCGAATAACTGCGGCAAAGCTAGTATTGATGCGGGTTTCAAAGGCATTATTATTAAGCGTTTTTTTGAGTGATGCAGAAATTTTTAAGGCATGAGGAAACAATACCATGCGCGGGTTGGGGCTATACCACATGATAGGATCGCCCGCATTAAACCACGGAAAAATACCTTGTTTGTAGGCACTTAGCAGCCGCGTGGCCGATAAATCACCGCCGATAGCGATTAAGCCGTTGGGCTCCTTTAATGCTTGTGCCAGTGGCGGAAAAGGGCAGTCAGCCTCAATTGCCGCCACACGGCCTGTCTCAAACTGGTAATAACCAATGCTCATTTTCAAAAACTTAAGATATTTCAAGTAACCGTAATCTTAAGCCAGTTTTTTGGTGAAGAATCCAGCACTTTGCGCATTAAAAAGCTGGATTCTTCGCTATGCTCAGAATGACGGTGTGTGTTTAAAGTAATACGCTTAAATCAACATCCAAGCCGCCATGCCCGCCATCAGCAAATCTTCGATAATCGTCACCGTAGTCATGGGCAAATTAAAGCCAGTACCAAGGCAGGCACACTTAATTTTTTGTTTATTTGCAACCGCTATAATGACGCCAATGCTCGAAAAAAGCATGACGGCTAATGTGATAGCGTTTATCAGCATTGGCCTGTAGCCCAATAGATATGCGCTGCCTAGCCCAAGTTCGATAAATGGATAGATAAAACCATAAGCGTGCCACTTTTTTGCGAGTAAATCGTACATGCCATAGCTGCTGGCAAAACCTCTTA
>JANOWA010000297.1:0-3479 GCA_031417675.1 Methylotenera sp. | reverse complement strand
ACCAATTAGCCGAAATTAAAGCGGTGAGCAACGGCTTTCCGCTACGCGGTTATTTGGGCGTGCAGTTTGCATCAGATAAACCAGCACAAAGCGTACAAAAAATTCCTAATAAAGGCGAGGTTTGGATTGAGCCACGCTTGGCCAATGCGATCAATATAAAGCTGGGCGACAAGTTGGAGCTTGGCGCAAGTAAGTTGGTTGTGGCTGGTTTTTTAACCCGCGAACCCTCGCGTGGCGGCGATATGTTTAGCTTTGCACCGCGCTTGATGATGAATAGCGTCGATGTGCCAGCGACTGAGTTAATTCAATTTGGCAGCCGCGTAAAATATCAATTATTGGTGGCGGGCGAGCCTAAAAGCGTACAGCAATTTTCAGAAAAAATCACGCCCAAACTACAACGTGGCGAACGCGTGCAAGACCTAAAAAATGCGCGCCCAGAAATTAAAAGTGCGCTAGATAAAGCCGAAATTTTCCTTGGTTTAAGTGCGATGGTGAGCGTGGTTTTATCGGTGGTTGCAATGTTGCTGGCCAGTGCGCCATTTGTAGCGCGTAGCCTAGAAACCGCTGCGCTGTTGCGCTGCTTTGGCGCTAGTAAATCCGCCATACAAAGCATTATGTTGCAGCAAACCGCGCTGCTAGCCTTAATTGGCGCGGTGCTTGGCTGCGCGCTGGGTTTTTTGGTGCAATCTGGCTTGGCGTATTTTGCGGGCAGATTATTTTTAGAAAGCTTGCCAGCGCCCAATTATTTGCCCGTATTAATTGGTACTGTCATGAGTTTTGCCATTTTATTTGCCATGATGTGGCCGCACATTCAAGCCATCAAAAACGTGCCGACTATGCGCATTTTACGTAGCGATGTTGAGTCAAAACCTAGCAAAACTTGGTTTAATTATCTACCCGTCGCAGTCGTCATTGCTGTATTAATCGTGTGGTTAGCTAAAACTTGGGCTTTGGCAGGCGCATTTTTAGCGGGTGTTTTTGGCATCTGCCTAGTGGCAGGCGCGCTGGCATACGCGCTATCTAATGCCTTAAATCAGCTTAGCCAAAAAACCAGCAATAATGCGGTTGGCTTAGGGCTGGCGAACCTTAAGCGACGTTTGGGTTTAACAATTGCGCAAATTATTGGCTTTAGCCTAGGTGCGATGGTATTGATGCTGTTGCTAATGATTAAAAACGATTTGATGCAATCTTGGCAAACTTCTTTGCCAGTTAATGCGCCCAATCGCTTTATTATTAATATTCAGCCCGCACAAGTGCCACAAGTTAACGCGTTTGCTAACGATATTGGTATTCATAATCCACAAGTATTTGCAATGATTCGCGGCAGATTAATTGCAAAAAATAATCAAGCCTTAAATGAGAACATGTTTGCCGATGAGCGCGCAAAGCGTTTGCTCACGCGCGAGTTTAATTTATCTAGCGCAGCTATTATGCAAAGTGACAACAAGCTGCTGCAAGGCCGCTGGTGGCGATCAAATGAATCAAGCGCGCCGCTGTTATCTTTGGAAGAAGACATCGCTAAAGCCCTAGATATCAAGCTAAACGATGTGCTGACCTACGATATTGCGGGCAGCCAAATTGATTTAACCGTAACCAGCATACGCAAAGTGGAGTGGGATAGCATGCGCGCGAATTTTTTTGCAGTGACGCCGCCCAACACGCTGGAAAAGTTTCCATCTAGCTATATGACCGCGTTTTATTTGCCCAAAAATCAAGATAACGCGCTTAATTTATTGCTGCAAAAATTCCCCAATTTTACCGTGATTGATGTCGCCAGCATCATGAATCAAGTGCGCGATATTATGCAAAAAATGAGCTTGGCGATTGGTTTTGTGTTCACCTTCTGCATTATCGCGGGCTTGGTAGTGCTGTATGCCGCGCTGGTGGCCACGCGCGAGGCACGCATACGCGAATCGGCCATGTTGCGCGTACTAGGCGCGAGCAAAGCCCAAGCCGCGCTAGCCTTATTAACAGAATTTGCCTGCATTGGCGCTGTTGCCGCCACGGTGGCGATTATCGTGGCAAGTAGTTTGGCTTATTATTTAAGCCGTTTTGTATTGGATATTCCGTACGCGTTTAATATAAGCCTTGCACTAACGGCGCTGTTAGCCGCGCTAGTGCTAGTGCCGCTGGCAGCTTATTGGGCTATTCGCGCTTACTTAAATGTGCCACCAAAACAATTGCTTAATAGCATTTAAACGATTTTTTAATCAAAAAAACCTCGCAAATGCGAGGCTAAGGAGTTGCGGCTTTGGAGCTTATTATTTTTTTGTGTTACGGCGACGCCTGCTAACACCAAATAAACCGAGTGCCGAACCCATTAGTGGCAATGCGGCTGGCACAGGTACTTGGCTAGGGACAACAAGTTCGTTTACAGTATAGTCAGTTGCAATCACATCTAAAAAGTAGCGCGTTCTGTTAACGCCAGAATTACCCCACCAACCATTTGCTGCAATACCGCTTTGAGACAAGTTGCTTCCAGTGTTACTGCGAATTTTAATCCAGCTAAAAGCGCTAGGCGATGTACCATCTGCATTGGCCACATCATTGGCAATAATATTGGCAACCGAAATAGTGTTGTCACCTATTGCATTAAAAAAATCAATCGTTGAGCCGCCGCTGGTTTGCGTCATCACCCCATTGCCAGTGCCGCTACCCCAATTGTTTTCTTGGCCAAATGACGTCCAACCATTGGTTGCGCCATCTTCTTGCCACTCTACACCGCCAGCCAAGCCAACACCGCTTACGTTTGACCAGTTGTTACCTTTACTACCAGCCGCATCTGAATCATAGCCAGCAACAACGCTGGTGCCTGCAAAGTTAAGCTCAAACGCAGAAATATAAACACTACCAACGCCGCTAGAAAATTGCGATAAACCGTTAGGGTTAACGTTAAATTCAGCTCTTACCCCGCCATTTGTGTTGTTTTGAGTCACGCCACCTGCATCAATATAAGAAGTGCCAGCAGCAAAATCGGTTAATATGAGTGAGGCAACAGAGGTAGAGCGGCCGCTAAACTCACCTGCTTTGTTAGTGGCCATATAGTCATAGTTAAGCGTAATACTTTGTGCGCTGGCATAGTTGCTGGCCAATGCTATGCACACAGCTACGGCTATTTTTGTTAATTGTTTCATTGCCTTATCCTTAAATTTAAAATAAAAAAGTTTTACTTATTTTAAAGTTTCAGCGGGCTTTTTAGTTGGTTGTAATGGTACAACTAAACTGGCATGCAGACATAAAACTTGTATGCGCATGATAAAGAATAATGCGGATTGCTAGCTAGGGAGTTTATCCCTTTAAAGTGGGTGAGCTTTTCCTGATTGCATATTCAACCTATTTTTAAATAGGATTAGTTTAAATATGATTGATTTAAATTAGCTATCAATCAGACCACTCCGAATAGCCAAGCGCACCAATTCAACTGAGTTATTAATGCCTAATTTTTGCTTAATACTGGTTTGGTAATTGGCAACGGTTTT
>JANOWA010000296.1:0-2258 GCA_031417675.1 Methylotenera sp. | reverse complement strand
AATACGCTGTCCGGCCCTGGGAAGTTTGTCAGAGTTGCGCCTTTCCAAGGCTGCCCAGTTACATATTTCGATTCTACCGGTTCAAAAGTCATACACCCATGATAAAGCGGTGCATAAAGTAACTTAGTTTTAGGTGAATATGCTGCTGGATTCATACCTTTCGCACCAAGCGAACTCGGACAACCAGCCTTCATATTGTAATCCTGATGCGTGCTGTACTTTGCATCCTTGGCAGGCACGCCCGTCTTCAAATCCACACTGGTCGCCCAGTTCACAAATGAGTGTACCTTCTCGGCGGCAATCAGCGTGCCGTTATCGGCTTGCCAAGTATAAATAAAGCCATTTTTGTTGATTTGCGTGGCGTAGGTTTTATTCTTGTTCTCGAATAAAATCACTTCATTGGTCGCGTCATAATCCCACTCATCATGCGGGGTAGTTTGCATCGCCCATTTCGCTTGGCCAGTATCGACATCTCTTGCAAATACGCTGCTTGCCCATTTATTGTCACCTGGCCGCACATCGGGGTTCCACACGCCTGGGTTGCCCGTGCCGTAATACACAAGATTGGTTTTTGGGTCGAAGCTAAAATAACCTGTTACCGCGCCGCCGCCGTTCTGCCAGCCATCTTTTACCGCTTGTGGTTTTAGCCAAGTTCTCACGCCCAATTCCGCTTCGTTGACTTTAATTTTATCTATCGGCAATGGTTTAAATGAGCCACCTTGTTTGTTGCCGCCGTTCACGTCTTCATACACACTTAAGGCGCTGTATTGCGGATTCGCTTTGTTAAAGCTGCTGCCAATCAGCACTTCGGCATCACTGCCCGTAGAATAAGCCTTCCAAGCCAATGCACCATCTTTAAGGTAATACGCCGCCATAAAGCAGCGCACACCAAATTCGCCACCTGCGCAGCCAGTGAGTACTTTGTCTTTAATAATTTGCGGCGCATTGGTATTGGTGGCACCCGTTTTAGGGTCGTTGACTTGTACTTGCCAAACCAGTTCACCTGTTTTGGCGTTAAGCGCAACTAACATGCCGTTATTTTGCTGTAGGAATATTTTGCCATCACCAAAGCCCAAACCGCGATTTACGTTATCGCAACATAGCACCGCCTGCGTGCTAGGGTCTTGTTTGGGAAAGTAAGACCACAGTATTTTTTGGTCATTATTTAAATCGAGTGCATAAATATTATTAGGAAAGGCGGTGTGCACGTACATCACGCCATCTATCACCAAGGGTGCGCCTTCGTGACCGCGATTGACGCCTGTTGAGAATGTCCAAGCGAGTTTGAGGTTTTTAACATTGCTTTGGTTGATTTGCCCAAGCGCACTATAGCCTTGGTTGTTGTATTGTCCACGCGGATGCGCCCAGTTGTTAGGGTTTTTCATGGCTTTGTCTAAATCTGGTGCGGCGCTGGCGCCAGATGAAAGTGAGAGTAATGTGGCTGTAAGAAGTATTGAGGCTGGTATTTTTATCATTATTGGCTCATTAAAAGTTAGGTGTTTTTCAGATTATATACATTTCCACGTTAAATAAACCCTACAATCAAACTCCAACTGGTGATAATCAGGTTCCATATATTGGCAGAGCTGATAAAACGCTTTGTCGTGATTACGTTCTTTTAAATGCGCTAACTCGTGCACCGTTATCATGCGTAAAAACTCAGCTGGCGTTTCTTTAAAAAAGGATGAAATGCGAATCTCTTTTTTGGCTTTTAACTTGCCGCCTTGTACGCGGGATATAGCAGTGTTAATCCCCAGTGCGTGGTGTTCGATACTTAAGCGATTGTCATACATGACTTTATCTAGCAAGGGTGCATTGCGTAAAAATGTTTGTTTAATATCGTTGCAATATTCATACAGCGCTTTATCAGTTTGTATGGTGTGTGTGAGCGGGTAGCGTTGCGTGATGTAGTCGCCAAGGCTGTTTTTTGCTTGCAGCTGACAAATTTTATCTTGTAAATCAAGCGGGTAGTGCTGTAAATATTTAAGTGTTGTGGTCATTATGTCTTGCTAACTTTGCACCTTACTTACTTTACCAATGCTGCCTAAAACAGATTTAATGCCACGCCATAGCTTAGGTAGCATCCAAAACATCAACACAATAAATCCACACAGCAAGCCAATAAACACGGCAGGGTGCGCAAAAACTAGCCAGCCACCTGTAACTAGCATGCCTTCTTCACTAAATGATGCGGCGATATTGCTGACAGGCTCTGGAGAAGTGTTAATAACTGCGCGGCTGCCAGCTTTGGTGGCGTG
>JANOWA010000295.1:0-2902 GCA_031417675.1 Methylotenera sp. | reverse complement strand
ATTTTGTGATTACTGGCAATAATTTAAACGCAACGCAAGTAGAGCGCGCGGTGAAATTATCAGCCGAAAAGTATTGTTCTGCCTCGATTATGTTGGCTAAAAGTGTCACCATTACGCACGATTTTGAAATAATGATGCCTGAAAATGGTTAAGCCCGCTGGCATGTTGGGCATTCGCCATGTGGCTTTATTTGTGCATGAGCTAGAAAAATGTGTAGATTTTTACACCAGCATCATGGGCATGCAGATTGAATGGCAGCCCGATGCCGATAATGTGTATTTAACCAACGATGGTGATGTGTTTGCGCTGCACCGCGTCGATTATGTGCCACAAGCGCAGCAGCGGCTTGATCACATTGGATTCGTATTAAAAGCGCCACAAGATGTCGATAATTGGCATGCGTATTTTGTAAAGTGTGGTGTGAAAATTACCGAAAGCCCCAAAACGCACCGCGATGGCTCGCGCGGATTTTATTGCTTAGATGCGGTTGGGCATTTGTTAGAGCTGATTTATCATCCGCCCATAATTAACAAATTAGCGCAGTATTAGTGATTAAAAACTTTCACGGTAAGCGGCGCTTCGTTTTCTAACACGTCAATCAGTTTATCAACATTAGGATGCTTGCCAGGGCAGTTTTCGGCATCTTCGGTGTGTTCCGCATACAAACTTAAGCCTTCAACCGCCGCATCTAGCGAAATGCTGCCATACATTTTATACAAATGATGAAACACTTTAACCGAGCCTTGGCTGCCAGGCTTGTTTTCGAACACGCCCGCCGCGCTACCATCTTCATGGTAGAGCTCAATACGTTGCACGTGATCGGTATTGTCTAAGGTTAATAAAACATCACTAAATTTTTGCATGGCTTTGTAAAGGTTGTCTTTAAATATAATAAGCAGTTTTGGTCATCATTTTAGAAGCGATTTTCATACCAAGCTTAATGGGTGCTGGCAATTCACTTGCGCCTAGCGCATAAGCTTCACTTGCATGCGCCGCTTCATCTTGCTGCATCTGATTCACAATTGTACGCGTTTTAATGTCGGCGTCACTCAATTGTTGTAAATGATTTTGCAGGTGTTCACTCACTTGATTTTCTGTTTCCGCCAAAAAGCCCAAGTTCCATTTATCGCCCAAGGCGCCCGCAACAGCCCCTAGCGTAAAGCTACCAGCATACCAAAGTGGGTTTAGCAAGCTCTTGCGGCCACCTAGCTCGTTAATACGCGCTTCGCACCAAGCAAGATGATCGGTTTCTTCTATTGCGGCATGTTCAAGCGCTTGCACAATTTGTGCGTTTTTTGAGGTGAGCGCTTGCCCGCTATACAAGGCCTGCGCGCATACTTCGCCCACGTGGTTAATGCGCATCAGCGCTGCAGCATGCCGCTTGCTGCTGTCATCCAGCGTTGGCTCTTCTAGGCTCGCATCGGGGCGCGGCCTAGCTGCAATCGCGCTAGCAAACAAGGTACGCAAACCAGCGTCGAAGGTTGTAATTAATTGGTCAGATAACATAAAATTAGTGTAATCCAATTTACAGTTTAAAACCAACCTTTGCATTAAATAAATAGGTGGTTTAACTTGCAAAACTTGTTAAACAAAAGCCCTGCCATTTGGGGTTAGCAGGGCTTAATTTAAGCTTAATTTTACAAGCGGTATAAACTTATTTTTTCAATTCATCTGTTTTAAGGTCAGATTTTACGTCGGCTGCTTTATCGGCCATTTTTGGCTCAGGCATTTTCATTACGGGCAAGCCTTTAAGTTGATTCATTGCTTGCACAAATTGAAAGTCATCTTTAGAGGCGGGCTCAATTGGGCCTTTTTGCTCGGCAAATTTTTTCTCGTTGGCTTTATTCACCGCTTCAATTTTTGCAGCGTCCCTAATGACGGCTGGTTTATTCGCATCTAAATCTTTAGGATTAGATAAATGTTTACCTAAATCAGCTTCGTGAATACTATTGCTGTGGTCGAATCCGTCATCTACATTAATATCTGGCACAATGCCTTTGGCTTGAATTGAGCGGCCATTTGGCGTGAAATAACGCGCTGTAGTAAGCTTAATTGCGCTACCGTTGTTAATCGGCAAAATGGTTTGCACAGAGCCTTTGCCAAAACTTTGAATGCCCAAAATAGTCGCGCGTTTATGGTCTTGCAGTGCGCCAGCCACAATCTCAGAAGCTGAAGCCGAGCCTTCGTTAATCAACACCACAATCGGCGTTTTTTTGTAGTCTGCTGGCACATCTTTTAAATAATCACCATGACCACGACGCGCATAATCACCCGGCGTTGCGGTTAAGTGCATTTTAGAGTCGGCTACACGGCCTTCGGTGTAAACCACTAAATCATCTTTAGGCAAAAACGCTGCCGATACGCCAACAGCCGCATCTAGCAAGCCTCCTGGGTTGTTACGTAAATCGAGCACTAAGCCTTTAAATGCACCTTTGTTTTGATCGTGCAGCGATTTTAAGGCTTTGGCCAAGTCTTCGCCTGTGTGTTCTTGAAATTGCGTAATGCGCACATAGCCGTAACCTGGCTCAATGTATTTATTTTTAACACTTTGCGTTTTAATGATGGCGCGCATTAAAGTAAATGTAAGTGGTTTAGGCTCGTT
Organism: Methylotenera sp.; assembly: GCA_031417675.1. Taxonomy (GTDB): domain Bacteria; phylum Pseudomonadota; class Gammaproteobacteria; order Burkholderiales; family Methylophilaceae; genus Methylotenera_A. The sequence goes on along the minus strand of JANOWA010000295.1, from coordinate 300 downwards.
TTTGCGCAGCACCGTCAACACAATCGGCGTATCTGGCTTGCCGCGCATTTTTTTAACCGCATCATTAAGCGCTAAGCCACGCACTTGCGTATCGTCAAGCTTAGTAATTAGGTCGCCACTTTTTAGGCCTGCTTTAAATGCAGGGCTATCTTCAATTGGCGTTACCACTTTAACTAGGCCTTCTTCCATCGCCACTTCAATACCTAAGCCGCCAAATTCACCTTGCGTGCCTGCTTGCAAGTCTTTAAACGCGTCGGCGTCCATAAAAGTAGAATGTGGGTCTAAGCCAGCAAGCATGCC
>JANOWA010000294.1:0-2430 GCA_031417675.1 Methylotenera sp. | reverse complement strand
ATCACACGTCCTATTTTTGCTAGTGTGCTGTCGATTATCATCGTGCTGGCAGGCTTGGCGGCCGCATTAAAGCTGCCTATTGCGCAATACCCGCAAATCGCACCGCCAACCGTCACCATTACGGCCGTTTACCCTGGCGCGAGTGCTGATACGCTGAGCAAAACAGTGGCTGGGCCAATTGAAGAGCAATTAAGCGGTGTTGATAATCTGCTGTATTTCAATTCTAATGCCGATTCTAGCGGCACGCTGGTGATTACTGCAACCTTTGAAGTTGGCACCAATATTGACCAAGCCACCTTTAACGTGAGTAACCGCGTGAATATTGCCACGCCACGTTTGCCTGATGAAGTACGTCGCAATGGTCTAGTTGTGCAGAAAAAATCCAACGATATTTTGTTAGTGGTGATGCTCACCTCAAAAGATCCAAAACACGACCGTTTGTTTTTAAGTAATTACGCTACGCTCAATGTGCTGGATGAAATGAAACGTGTAAAGGGTGTGGGTGATGCGCTGATTTTTGGCGGACAAGATTACGCCATGCGTATATGGTTGCGGCCAGACAAAATGGCGCAGCTGGGTGTCAGCACTAGCGATATTGCCGCCGCCATTAATGCGCAAAATAATCAATATGCTGCAGGTAAAATTGGCCAAGATCCAGCGCCAGTTTCGCAAGACCTTATTTATACGGTCACCGCCAAAGGCCGCTTAAAAGACCCTGCGCAATTTGCTAATATTATTATTCGCGCTGACGCCGCGCGCGGCGTTCTATATTTAAAAGACGTGGCGCGCATTGAGCTTGGCGCACAAAGCTATAACGTGACTTCTGCTTTAGATGGCCAACCTGGCGTGGCGATTCCGATATTTTTACAAAGTGGTGCGAATGCGCTTGATACCGCAAAAGGCATTAAAGATAAAGTAGAAGAGCTGAAAGCAGAATTTCCAGCAGGCATGCAATATAGCATTCCCTACGACACCAGCGATTTTGTAAAAGCGACGATTGAAGAAGTATTAAAAACGTTTGCCGAGGCCTTGGCATTGGTGGTGCTGGTGGTATTTTTGTTCTTACAAAGTTGGCGCGCGACACTTATTCCGATTATTGCCGTGCCCATTTCACTGATTGGCACGTTTGCAGGGTTATATTTGTTTGGATTTTCAATCAACTTACTTACACTTTTCGCCATGATTTTAGCGATTGGTATTGTGGTGGATGATGCGATTGTGGTGTTAGAAAATACCGAGCGGTTAATGGCAGAAGAAGGTCTAGACCCATTGCCCGCCGCGATTAAATCTATCGGTCAAGTGGCGGCCGCTGTGGTGGCGATTGTATTGGTGCTGTGCGCAGTGTTTGTACCAGTGGCGTTTCAGGGCGGTATTGCGGGCGAGTTGTATCGCCAGTTTGCGGTGACGATTGCCATTGCGGTGGTGATTTCTGGCGTGGTTGCGCTAACGCTTACGCCCGCGTTGTGTGCGATGATTTTAAAAAAATCGCATAAAGAAAATTGGTTTTTTAACAAATTTAACAAAGGTTTTAGCGGCTTAACGCACTTTTATGCCAAAACGGTTAATCTCACACTGCATCATAAAATTATCGGCGCAATCGTATTTATAGGCTTTTTAATTGCCATGATATTGCTGTTTCGTACCGTGCCAGGTAGCTTTGTGCCCCCAGAAGATCAAGGTTATGTGGTGACCGTGGTGGTGATGCCAGATGGTGCAACCTTAAAGCGCAGCACTAAAACCACTGAGGACATTCGCGCCGCCATTGCAAAAGACCCAGCCGTGGCGTTTGAATTTGCGGTAAACGGCTTTGATTTGCTATCAGGCGGCAACAAAACCAACGCCGCCACTATGTTTGTGCGGTTAAAAGATTGGAAAGAACGTACCACCACAGCCGATGATATTGTGGCCAAACTAAAAGGTATTGGCATGATGCAAGCAGATGGTTTGGGCTTTGCGGTCAACCCGCCGGCCATTCGCGGGCTTGGCTCTGCGGGCGGTTTTGAGTTATATGTACAAAGCAAGCAAGATACCGACCCAATTAAGCTGGCTGCTGTTACCAATGGTTTTATTGAGGCGATGCACGCAGAGCCTAAGTGAACAGGCCTTAACACGTTTTTTAGGCCAACTGTGCCACAATTAATGGTGGAAGTTGACGAAGCCAAAGCGATTTCGCAAAACGTTAAAATTGCCGATATTTATGCCACGCTGCAAAGCACCATGGGCTCGCTTTACGTGAACGATTTTAACCGCAGCGGCCGCACCTATCGCGTGCAATTGCAAGCGGAGCCTGAGTTCAGAATGAAGCCAGATGATTTAGGCAAAGTCTACGTGCGCAGTCAGCCAACGCCTGACAGTCCCAATGGCAACATGATTCCGCTTTCTGCTTTGAGTAAAATCAGCAGCATTGTGGGTGCAGAACAGCTAGAGCGG
>JANOWA010000293.1:0-3784 GCA_031417675.1 Methylotenera sp. | reverse complement strand
TGAAGACTTAATTTAACCTCGGCACGCATTTTTTTTACGTCGCCATCTGCCACACCCAAGCTTTTAGCAAACTCTGCATCCATTTTAGGTAAAACTGGCTCAGCAACGCTATTAAACGTAACAGCATAAGTGACTGTTTTACCAGCTAACTGTTCAGGATTGTGGTCTTTAGGGTAAGTAATATCAAATGTTTTAGTTTCGCCTGCTTTTGCGCCAACTAAGCCATCGTCAAACGCTGCCATGCGGCCAGGCTCGCCCAGCACCAAATCCATGCCTTTACCAGCCGTGTCTTCTACTTGCTGACCATCGATACTGGCTGTTAGGCTCACATTCACACGATCTTCTTTTTTAGAAGCGCGTTTAACAGGCGAGTAGCTAACGCGCTGCTTAACCAATACATCTAATGTTTTATCAACATCGGCCTCAGCAATTTCCAAGCTTGGTTTTTCGATTTTTACTTTGGCTAAATCGCCTAGTTTTACATCAGGAAACACTTCAAAAGTGGCCACATATTCAAACTCGGTGGCCGCCTCTGCAAACGGTTTGTGCTGAATATTAGGAAAGCCCGCCACGCGTAATTTATTTTGCTCAACCGTCTCAGAAAAGCTGGTTTCTACGGCTTTAGAATACACTTCATCGCGCACTTGGTCGCCATAATGCTGATTCACCAAGCCAACAGGCGCTTTACCGGGCCTAAAGCCCGCCACTTTTGCGGTGCGCGAAATTTGAATAAGGCGTTGGCGAATTTCGCCTTCTAGCGAGGCCAATGGCACTTTAATTGTGACGCGACGCTCTAAATTGCTGATTGTTTCAACCGCTGCTACCATGTTGCAATTCCTGTATGAAAGTTAAATGTACGCAAACTGTGACCTGCGCGCAAATGATTAGTTTAAATCTAAAGTCTTACTTTAGAACAAGAGTCGAAATATATCACATCTTGTGCATGAAATAAACGTTGAATTAAACTTAAAACGGCTAATAAAGCGTGAGGATTGCGGTTAACTTTTGAAATCGAAAAAGCCCATCAACGCTGCATGATGGGCTTTATTTTATTGCATAAACAAACTACTCTTTTATTGATGGCGGGCCTTTAAAGCGTTTATTTTCGCCAAATGCAAACCAAAATATCGCCATGACGACCAGCATCGCAACGGTTAAGTAGAACACTTTCTCGTTAGGGGCTTGCATACCAACGTAAGCCAGCAACGAGCCGCCCAGCACCGCAAGCACCCCGATAAGTTTTGAAAGACCGCCTAGATTAAATGGGCCTTTATGCTTCCAAGTTTTGCCTTCTGCCAATAAACCAGCGGCAGTAGGCATCACGTAAGAAATATACAAAAAGACGGCAGAGCCAGTAGCAAGCACAAGAAATGCATCGCCGTACAAAGTAGCGGCAATCGCTAAAATAGCACATGTCCAAGTGGCGTTAATAGGTGTTTTAGAGGTGCCGTGCACTTTGCGTAATATGCGAGAGAAAGGCAAGCCGCCATCACGAGAGAAGGCAAACATCATGCGTGAGCAAGAAGTGAGGCAGGCCAAACCGCAAAGAAAGTTTGATACAAAAATACCTATTGATAAAATGATGCGCAAGGTATCGGGCAATTGATGCAATAAAGCATCAAAAAAGGTATAGCCTTGTTTGACGCCTTCCGCTAAGTTTGGCATAACCAATATAAAAGTACACACCATAATAAAACCGAAGATGGCTGAGTAAATAACCGCCTTAATAATGCCTTTTGGCACATTGTTAGCGGCATCACGAGTTTCTTCTGAAGTATGCGCTGACGCATCAAAGCCAGTAATGGTATAAGTCACAAACAATAAACCACTTAAAAAAGGCAATAAAAATCCCTCTTGTTTAGGCCATACACTGCCTTCTGTGCCTGTAAAATTAGTGAACGTAAACAGCTTAGCAAAATCAATTGGCGTGGTCGTGAAAGCTAATAAAGAAACAATCAGCGCAGTTGCAACAGCAAAAATTAAATAACCAGAAATATCGGTGAGTTTAGTGGTTAATTTAGGCAAGTAAGCATTCAAAATCGCTTGGATGATGGTAATGGTGGCAATGAATCCAATTTGAAAGCTTTGCCCCATGCTATCGGGTGCAATGCCAAGCATGGGTGCAATAAGCGTTTTAAAAAATGGGTCATACACACCAAAATTTACCGATGCAACAACAAATATCAAACCCAGTAAGTTAAACCAAGCAGTCACCCAGCCGTAGCCTTTGCCACCTAAAATTGAACCCCAATGATACAAACCACCTGCAGTAGGGTAACTAGAGGCAATTTGCGCCATTGCCATTGCTACGATTAACGCAAACACCGCGCCAACAGGCCAACCAACGCCCATCGCGAAACCACCGCCAGCACCTAAACCTTGATTAAATGCGCTGATGCCACCCGCTAAAATACAAATAATCGAAAAAGAAATAGCAAAATTAGAAAAGCCGCCCATGTGTCGGCTAAGCTCTTGCTCGTATCCCATTTTTTTTAGTTCTGCGGCGTCATGGTCTAACGCCGTTCTTGCTTGCTTGGTATCACTCATTTTTTACCCCTTAAAAAAGATGAACGTCTAAATTAATGCCCAAACTAATTACAATTAAAACTTAAAATATTATTATTATGTTTAAAACCTTCCGCTACTCCAGTATATGTTGATAAATAGTTAATGCAAGTACCAATTTACGACACAAATATACTCCATTTGCGACATTAAAAAATATAATTTATTTGACACTATAAATCATTAAAACAAGCTTGCTAAACCCATAAAATAAGTCGCATAATCAAGTTATTAACATGCATTAAAGGCTTTGCAGCATGCACGCTTACAGCTATAGCATTGATTCGCTCACTTATCAGTTCGCCGATTTAAAAGATGTGCTGGCCAAGGCAACCCCTGCCCGCTCTGGCGATTATTTGGCAGGAGTGGCAGCCGAAACCTATGCCGAGCGCATGGCGGCACGTATGTGCTTAGCAGCAATTCCGCTTAAAACCTTTCTCGAGGATTTAATTATTCCTTACGAAACGGATGAAGTGACGCGTTTGATTGTGGATACGCACGACAAACAAGCCTTTGCAGAAATTAGCCATTTAACGGTGGGCGATTTTAGAGATTGGTTACTCTCTGACAATGCTGACTCTGCAACTTTAAAGCGCGTTTCAACAGGTATTACGCCCGAAATGGCCGCCGCGGTTAGTAAGTTGATGCGTAATCAAGATTTAATTTTAGTCGCTAAAAAATGCCATGTGACAACTTCTTTTAGAAATACCATCGGTCTGCCAGGCCATATTTCTGTGCGCTTACAACCAAATCACCCAACAGACGATATGCGTGGCATAGCGGCTTCTATGTTGGATGGCTTATTGTATGGTGCGGGTGATGCCGTGATTGGCATTAACCCAGCAACCGATAGCCTGCCTGCGCTGATGGATTTGTATTATTTGGTGGATGAAGTCATTAATCAATATGAAATACCCACGCAATCGTGCATCTTGACGCATGTCACTAATCAAATTGAGCTAATTAATCGCGGTGCGCCTGTGGATTTAGTGTTTCAATCGATAGCGGGCACCGAAAAAGCCAACAAAAGCTTTGGCATTGATATTAAATTGCTCAAAGAAGCACAATCGGCCGCGCATTCGCTTAAAAGAGGAGCTGTAGGCAATAACGTCATGTATTTTGAAACAGGACAAGGCTCGGCGCTATCTGCCAACGCCAATTTTGGTGTCGATCAACAAACCTGCGAAGCGCGTGCCTACGCGGTTGCAAGGCATTTATC
>JANOWA010000292.1:0-4767 GCA_031417675.1 Methylotenera sp. | reverse complement strand
CAAATATTACCGCAGCGGGGTCACCGCCCTCACTGGCGATGACGTGCACATTATTGCGCTCACCCCACACTTGCAATTGCTCACGCGCGGCGGCTCTAAAGGTGTCGCCAGCAGCGATTAATACGCTGTTACCTTGTGATTGAAATAGTTTGGCTAACTTGCCGATGGTTGTGGTTTTACCAGCGCCATTTACACCTGCCAGCATAATGACGAAAGGCTTATGATTGTTGGTTTGTAGAGGTACTTCAAGCGGCAGTAAAACGGTTAATAATTCTGTTTTTAAAGCGCTTTTTAGGGCCGTGGTGTCTTCTAAGTTCTCACGTTTAACGCGTTTTTTTAAGTTATCTAACAGCTTTTGCGTGGCTGCTACGCCAATGTCAGATGTGAGTAAAATTGTTTCAAGTTCTTCATACGTTTGCGCATCAATTTTGCCGCCGCCAAATAGCGCGTTAAGCTGTCCGCCAAGCTGCTGGCGGGTTTTGGCTAAGCCTTGCTTTAAACGTTGCGCCCAAGTTGGCGCTGATTTAGGGTCTGCCGCCGGCGTTATTTTCGCTTCTAAAACAGGTGGATTTACGGCCACTTCAGCAGGTTTTGGCTCAATTGCGGGCGCGGGTACTTCAGGTTTTTTCTTAAAAAAATCGAACATAAATTGGCTTTAAATAATCATCAAGCACTATTTTAATCGTAAACTTAAGGCAATGCCACGAACTAAAGTAAATTGGTGTATGTCATTAGTTGAGCGTTTCGTTTTTAATGTTAATGAAAGAAACTGTTGTGCAAAAAATAAAAGCTTTGTTACTCGCTTTAAGCGTTATTCCAGTCATATCATTCGCGGCCGATATTCAAGAATTTAGCTTAAAAAATGGCCTAAAATTAATCGTACAAGAAGATCATCGCTCGCCAGTGGTGGTGTCGCAAGTGTGGTATCGCGCGGGTAGTTTAGATGAAGTGAATGGCAAAACTGGCGTGGCGCATTTGCTTGAACACATGATGTTTAAAGGCACAAAGAAGATTCCTGCAGGCCAATTTTCACGATTAATTGCTGCTGCTGGCGGTAAAGAAAACGCGTTTACTGGCAACGATTACACCTGCTATTTTCAGCAGTTAGAAAAATCGCATCTGCCGCTGTCGTTTAAGCTGGAATCAGACCGCATGGCGAATTTGCAAATTACCGATGAAGAATTTGCCAAAGAAATTAAGGTGGTGATGGAAGAGCGCCGTTGGCGCACTGAAGATAAACCGCAATCGAAAGTGAACGAACAGTTTCAGGCCACCGCTTACCGCGCGCACCCTTATGCACGGCCTGTGGTGGGTTTTATGAACGATTTAGAGAATATGACTGCGGCTGATGCACGCGAGTGGTACAAAAATTGGTACGCACCCAATAATGCAACGATTGTGGTGGTGGGCGACGTAAAAGCGCAAGACGTTTACAAGCTGGCAAACCAATATTTTGGCAAAATCAAGCAAAAAGTGTTGCCAGCACGCAAGCCTCAAACCGAGCCTACACAAATGGGGGAGCGCCGTGTGGTGGTTAAAGCGCCAGGCAAATTGCCTTTTTTAATGATGGGATTTCATGCCCCAACTTTACTTGGCTTAGAATCAACCAATGCAACTAAAACGCCAGAGCAAGAGTGGGAGCCCTATGCGCTAGAAGTGCTGGGCGGCGTGTTAAGCGGCAATGATTCAGCTAGATTGAATCAAAAATTAGTACGCGAAACTTCAGTTGCCGTAGATGTGGGCGCAGGTTTTGATGCAACCGCAAGAGGTCGTGAAGCCTTATTTGAGCTAAGCGGTACGCCGAGTGAGGGCAAAACTGTGGCAGAGCTTGAGGCTGCATTAATCACTCAAATTGAACTAATTAAAACAGGTGGCGTGACGCAGCAAGAGCTAGATCGCGTAAAAGCGGCGGTGATTGCAACCGATGTGTATCAGCGTGACAGCATGTTCTACCAAGGCATGCAAATTGGGCAATTGGTGACCATGGGCTATGATTGGCACATGCTGAAAACGTATCCAGATAAGTTAAAGGCGATTACCAGCGAGCAAGTGCAAGCGGTGGCCAAAAAATATCTCGTGAAAGATAATATGACGATTGCCACGCTAGACCCGCAGCCGATAGATCCTAATGCGAAGCCTGCTGGCAAACCACACGTTCACTAATGAAAAACTTTAAACCGCTTCGCGATACGTTGTTGCAAAACACCTCGTGTACACAAACGTACACGTCGGCGTTTCGCGCCTAGTCTCGCTTAACGCTTTAAAGTTTTTAAGTGGCGTTATGTTTAATTTATAGTTTTCTTAGTTCGTCATTCCCGCGTAGGCGGGAATCCATTTTAAGGTTTTAGCATGAAAAAATTGCAATTTATTATTGTTTTAGTCACGAGTTTATTTGTACTCACTGGCAACGCGGCCGTTAAAATCAACCACTGGCAAACCGCATCTGGCAGTGAGGTCTATTTTGTTGAGAACCATGACCTGCCAATCATCGATATGGCGGTGAACTTTCCCGCAGGAAGTGCGCGGGACACCAAGTCTACATCTGGTGTGGCTGGCGTGACGCGTTATATGATGACGCTAGGTGCAGAAGGCATGAGCGAGGAAGTGATTACTAACAAATTTGCCGATATTGGTGCTGTTTTGGGTGGTGAGTTGGACTCAGACCGTGCTGCGTTTAAGCTGCGCACCTTAACTTCTGAAAGCACAAAAGCACTTGAAACATTCAATGCAATTTTGCACAAACCAGACTTTCCGCAGACGGTATTAGACCGCGAAAAAGTGCGTATTATCGCTGGTATTAACGAGGCAGCAACGCAGCCAGAGAGTATTTCTAGCAAAGCATTTATGAAAGCTTTGTACGGCGCGCACCCTTACAGCTTGGAAGAAAGCGGTGAAGTGGAGTCGATTACGGCGATGAAGCGCGATGATTTAGTGGCGTTTTATACGCAATATTACAGTGCAAAAAGTGCAACAATTGCATTAATTGGCGACATGACGGAAGCGCAAGCGCGCACCATTGCCGATACTGTTTCAGCAGGTTTACCGCAAGGCGCAGCAGTGCCAAAAATTGCAGAAGTTACCTTACCAACCGCAGCGAATAATCAAAGTATTAGCCACCCTGCTACACAAGCGCATATTTTATTGGGCTACCCTGGCATTAAGCGTGGTGATGCCGATTATTTTCCGCTATATGTGGGCAATTACATTTTGGGTGGCGGCGGTTTTGTTTCGCGTTTGACGGAAGAAGTGCGTGAAAAGCGCGGCTTAGTTTACAGCGTGTATAGCTACTTTATGCCGATGGCCGAGCTGGGTCCATTTCAAATTGGCTTGCAAACCAAAAAAGACCAAGCGGGTGAGGCGCTGAAGGTAGTTAACGCAACAGTCGCTAAATATATACAAGGTGGCCCGACAGAAAAAGAGCTAAAAGCCGCAAAAGACAACATTATCGGCGGCTTTCCCATGCGTATTGATAGTAATGGCAAAATTTTAGATTACCTAAGCGTGATTGGTTTTTACAGGCTGCCAATGACGTATTTAGATGACTTTAATAAATCCGTCGCAAAAGTGACGACCAAACAAATTAAAGAAGCGTTTCAACGTCGTATCAAGCCGCAAGATTTTGTTAGCGTGACAGTCGGCGCGCAGTAAAAAGTTTGCCATTCCGTGCTTGACACGGAATCCAGCTTAGTTAAAGTCACTAGATTCCGACTTCTGTCGGAATGACAATTAGCTTGCTTTTGGTTAAGCTATAGTTTTTAGCTAAATCCAATTAATTTTGCCACCTTCAAAATCCACAAAAAAAGCCATCAATAGTAATCAAGTCCGCATCAATGCTGGGGTTTGGCGCAGCCGATTACTAAAATTCCCCGATGTGGAAGGCCTGCGTCCAACGCCAGAGCGCGTGCGCATCACCGTGTTTAACTGGCTAGGGCAAGAGTTAACAGGTAAAGCTTGCCTCGATTTATTTGCAGGCACGGGTGCGCTTGGGTTTGAGGCTTTATCGCGCAACGCAAAAAATGTGGTCATGATTGAAAACTCTCGCCCAGCCTACCAATCGTTGTTACAAAACCAAATGCAGTTAAAAGCTGAAAACTGTCAAATTTTAAACCAAGATGCGCTGAATTACTTAGCCCAAAACACGCAAAAGTTTAATGTAATTTTTTGCGATCCACCCTACAATAAAGGCTGGTTAGATAAGCTGCTACCCATTTTAAATCAACATCTTAGTGAAAATGGCGTGGTGTACGCTGAAGCCGAGTTTGAGATTGAATCAAGTGAAGGTTGGCAGGTGATGAAACAAAACAAAGCGGGCAATGTTTTTTACCATTTGTTAAAATGTAGTCGATAACGAGGAAATAATATGAGCAAAAACCGCATAGCAGTTTATCCTGGTACCTTCGACCCTATAACGCTAGGCCATGAGGACATTGTGCGCCGCGCTGCAAATTTGTTTGACGAGGTGATTGTAGCTGTTGCAGGCAGCACCAATAAACGTACGCTGTTCAGCTTAGATGAGCGTGTGGTCTTAGCAAAAAGTGTATTTATCGATGCCAATGTAAAGGTGATTGGATTCAATAGCTTACTCATGCAGTTTGTGCAAGAACAAGGTGCGCAAATGGTCATTCGTGGCCTGCGCGCGGCCAGCGATTTTGAGTATGAGTTTCAGCTGGCTGGTATGAATCGCAAACTTTTTCCAAAGTTAGAGACACTATTTTTAACGCCTGCCGAGCAATATATGTTTGTGTCATCTAGCCTAGTTAGAGAGGT
>JANOWA010000291.1:0-4471 GCA_031417675.1 Methylotenera sp. | reverse complement strand
TGAAAATGTAGGCGTAACTTGTGTATTGGTAACGCATGACCAAGAAGAAGCCATGACCATGTGCAGCCGTATTGCTGTGATGAGTGAAGGTTATTTTTTGCAAATTGGTGAGCCAGATGTAATATATGAAACGCCAAATAGTCGTCAAGTGGCTGATTTTATTGGTAATGTGAATATGTTTGAAGGTGAAGTAATTGTCGATGAGCCTGATCACATTGTTGTGAAATGTGATGAGTGTACGCACTACGTTGGACATGGCTTTACTGGTAATAAAGGCATGGCCGTTGGCGTTGCCTTGCGTCCTGAAAAAATCATGCTATCTAAGGAAAAACCCAAGGGCGAATACAACTGGATGGAAGGGGTAGTCACCGAGATTGTGTATTTTGGCGATCACACGACTTATCACCTTAAAACGGCTAAAGGCCAGGTGATTAAAGCCCAAGAAATTAATAATACGCGCGATTTAAGTTGCGGGCTTACTTGGGGCGACCGTGCTTACATGCACTGGGGTGATTTAGCCATGATTGTGTTAACGCACTAAGGGAATTAGCGATGAATAAACTAACGCGAATTTTCCAACGTTTAACAGGCGGCAAGCTGACTGTTATTGGCATTCCAATGGGCTGGTTCTTATTGTTGGTGGCTATTCCATTACTCATTGTGATGAAAATTAGTTTGTCTGAAATGGAAGCGACCTCTATTTCTAATATGATTAGTTGGACCAATGGCTTGCCAACCTTAAAGCTTAATTTTGCCAATTATCAGTTTATTTTTAGCGATGCGCTGTATGTTAAAACGTATATATCCTCCATTAAATATGCGCTCATTACCACACTTATTTGTTTAGCGATTGGCTACCCATTTGCCTACTTTATGGCGCGCGCGCCTAAGCATGTACAGCCAACTTTGCTAATGCTGATTATGTTGCCATTTTGGACATCATTTTTATTGCGTATTTATGCTTGGAAAACTTTGTTAGTCAGTAACGGTGTGATTAATAACATATTGATGAGTGTGCATATTATCGATGCGCCGCTAGAGATGATGAATAACTCGTTCTCATTAACCGTTGGCATGGTGTATTCGTACTTACCGTTTATGATTTTACCGCTGTATGCCAATTTGTCTAAGCTGGATATGCGTTATTTAGAAGCCGCTGCCGACCTTGGCACCAGCCCATTTAAAGCATTTTGGCTAATTACGGTGCCGCTATCAAAAGCAGGCATTATTGCGGGCTCTATGTTGGTGTTTATCCCTGCAGTGGGTGAATTTGTGATTCCAGAGCTGCTGGGCGGACCTAATACCTTGATGATAGGCCGCGTGTTGTGGGATGAGTTCTTTAGCAATAACGATTGGCCAATGGCGGCCGCAGTGGCGGTGGTGATGATTGCTTTAATTTTAATACCGATGGCGATTTTGAATAAAGCCGAAGCAAAATTGGAAGGCGCATAGTCATGAGTCAAGCATCCAATAAAATATTTGCCAATGGCTGGATGGCCGCGGTTTATTTATTTTTGTATTTGCCTATTATTACGCTGGTGGTGTTTTCGTTTAACGATTCCAAATTGGTCACGGTGTGGAGCCACGCCAGCACGCGCTGGTACACTGCTTTAATGCAAGATAGCGATTTAATTTCTGCTGTTTATTTATCGCTAAAAATCGCTTTTTTGTCGGCGCTTATGTCGGTATTTTTTGGCACATTTACTGCGTTTGCGCTTAATCGCTATCAACGGTTTCGTGGCCGCACCGCGCTGTCTTCTATGGCCACCACGCCGCTTGTTATGCCTGATGTGATTGTGGGGTTATCCTTATTGCTGATGCTTGTTTCCTTACAACAATGGCTTGGTTATCCGCAACGCGGCTTGTTTACTATTTTGTTAGGCCATGCGCTATTAGGCACCGCTTATGCAACGGTTGTGGTGACATCGCGCTTAAAAGAAATGGACGGTAAACTAGACGAAGCCGCGATGGATTTAGGTGCAAAACCGCTACAAGTTTTTAGACTGGTCACGTTGCCATTATTGGTACCTGCGCTGGTTTCAGCCTTTTTGCTTACGTTTACGCTGTCGTTTGACGATGTTGTGCTGTCATCATTCTTATCTGGCCCTGGCTACAACACCATGCCGATGGTGATTTTTTCGCGTGCTAGGTTAGGGCTAAACCCCACCATTAATGCGGTTGCCACCGTGACGATTACCGTGGTGACCATTGCAGTAATTGCATCCAGCTTTTACACCTCACATATCGAACGCAAACGCAAACGCGAAATGGCATTTGCCTACAGCGATGCCAATAAGTAAGCATGGTAGGAGCGAATTTATTCGCGATAAGCAACAGTGTAAATCGCGAATAAATTCGCTCCAACCGTAAACTAAACTAATTTAAGCAGAACATTATGTCACTTCAATTAAAACATTCGTCATTACTTAAACCAAGCAAAACTCTGCTAGCAGGGACTTGGGTGGGCGCGGATTCTGGTGAGTTGATTGACGTCACAAACCCAGCCACGGGCGCTGTTATTGGGCAAGTGCCACGCATGGGTAAAGCAGAAACCGAGCGCGCAGTTTTGGCTTCTGCCACCGCACAAAAACAATGGAAAACGCTAACTGCCGCCGCGCGTGCAGCCATTTTAAAACGTTGGTTTGATTTAATAAAATTACACGTTGAAGATTTAGCACAAATTTTAACTGCCGAGCAAGGCAAGCCGCTAGCTGAAGCGCGTGGTGAAGTAAATTATGGCGCCAGCTTTATTGAATGGTTTGCCGAAGAAGCCAAACGCGTTTACGGCGAAGTGATTCCTGCCACTAGTAACGACCGTAAATTGCTAGTGATAAAGCAGCCCATTGGCGTGACGGCAGCGATTACACCTTGGAACTTCCCCATCGCCATGATAACCCGCAAAGCCGCGCCAGCATTAGCGGCAGGTTGCAGTATGATTATTAAACCTGCTGAACAAACGCCACTTTCTGCCATTGCATTGGCGGTATTAGCCGAGGAAGCAGGCGTGCCAAGTGGCGTACTACAAGTGATTACGGGCAAAGCGCGTGAAATAGGCGCGGTAATGTGCGAAAGCCCGATTGTGGCTAAACTTTCTTTTACGGGCAGCACCGAAGTTGGCCGTGTGTTAATGGCGCAGTGCGCGCCGACGATTAAAAAACTATCACTAGAGTTAGGCGGTAACGCGCCATTTATTGTATTTGACGATGCCGATTTAGATGCCGCAGTGGAAGGCGCGATGATTAGTAAGTTCCGCAACGCAGGCCAAACTTGCGTATGTGCAAATAGATTATTTGTGCAAGATGGCGTGTTTGATGCGTTTGCTGCAAAGCTCGCTGCAAAAGTAAGTGCGTTAAAAGTGGGTGATGGCACAGGGAATGGCGTCACACAGGGGCCATTAATTGATATGGCGGCCATTGAAAAAGTAGAAAGTCACATTAAAGATGCCGTTAGCAAAGGCGCTAAATTATTGCAAGGCGGCAAACGCCATGCGCTAGGCAATACTTTTTTTGAACCTACAGTGCTGGCAGATGTGACGGCGGACAGTTTGATATTTAGCGAAGAAACCTTTGGCCCAGTTGCACCACTGTTTCGTTTTAAAACTGATGATGAAGTGATTGAAATGGCTAATAACACAGAATTTGGGCTAGCTTCTTATTTTTACAGCCGAGATATTGGCCGCATTTGGCGCGTGGCAGAAGCGCTAGAATACGGCATGGTGGGTGTAAATACCGGCATGATTTCTACTGAAGTTGCGCCGTTTGGCGGCGTCAAACAATCAGGACTTGGGCGCGAGGGTTCGCATCACGGTATTGATGATTACTTAGAAATTAAATATATCGCCATGGCAGGCTTGTAAAAGTTGTTTTGTAGGGTGGGTCACTTGTGACCCACGTGTTGCAACGGTTAATCTTGTCACAGCCGCGCGGGTTTGAGAGCCCACCCTACAGGTTTATAAGGGAATATTATGGATACAGATATTAAGATTGATTGGCATCAACGCGCAAATGCATTAAAAATTGACGGTCGCGCAGTCATTAACGGTAAGCGTGTTAATGCTGCAGACGGCGCTACTTTTGAATGCTTTTCACCGATTGATAATCGTAAATTAGCTGACGTAGCAAGCTGCAAAAGTGCCGATATTGATTTAGCCGTAACGGCCGCTAGAGCCACATTTAACGCTAGAACTTGGGCAGGTAAAACACCAAAAGAACGCAAGCAAACCATGATTAAATTTGCTGATTTAATCATCGCCAATCGTGAAGAATTAGCGCTGTTAGAAACGCTCGATATGGGTAAGCCTATAACTGCCAGCCTAAATGTGGATGTGAATTCTGCCGCTAATAGTTTACGTTGGTTTGGCGAGGCGATTGATAAAGTTTACGATGAAATCGCGCCAACGGCTGACCACACGCTTGCCATGATTACGCGCGAACCAATTGGTGTGGTTGGTGCTATAGTTCCGTGGAATTAC
>JANOWA010000290.1:0-4573 GCA_031417675.1 Methylotenera sp. | reverse complement strand
AGGTAATCACGTGCCAATTCGTCTTCAGTTGGACCTCTAAAATTAGCCAAGCGAATGCCAAGCGGATCGCATTCGCTAAACACATGGCGCACCGTGCCATCTTTGCCGCTGGCATCCATGCCCTGCAGCACTAATAGAATTTTATGCTGGCTTTGCGCATATAAAACATCTTGCAACGCATTGATTTCACTAGCTAACTTTTCTAATGCAAGCGTGTCTTTAGCTTTATAGCCAGAGCGCTCGGATTGGTCATTGGTATCAAAGTCTTTAAATGAGAACTTTTTAGGATTAACGCGATATTGATCATAGCTGGCCATAATTTACCCTTTACTTGATTACTACCACGCTAATTTAACACGCGGGCTTTTACACCGTGCCTTTTGTGGCGACTTTTGTTGTAAAAAACTGCTGGCACAATTACAAACGCTTTGTGAGCAAACGCCATACACAGCTCGAGTTAAGCGGCTGTGTTCTATACTCACTATAGTTTTCATGCATACAGTTAAACAAAATCGGGCTTGAAAAACTAATTACTAAACTTTAAACTTAAATAGCGGTTAGCTGGCTTTTTTATTGACGGCATTCCAACCCACTATACCCGCTTTCATTATGCGTACATCTTTATAACCCGCCTGTAATGCCCGCACTGCGGCCATGTGCGAGGCTTGGCAATAACTGTTATAGCAATAAAATACCAAAGTGGTGCTTTTATCTGCTGGCAGCTCAGCTAAATCATATTGGTTATATGACGACAACTTAAGCGCGCCTGGCACGATGCCCGCTGCAGCCCGCGCGTCGTCGTTATTGGCATCTAGCACCACCAATTTAGCTGGTTTAGCGTTCAGCATTTGTTGCACGTTGACGACTGATACCTCTGCAATTTGCTCGTCTGTAACTTGGTTTTCAGCGAGCGCTGACAAAGCCGTGGCAGACAGCACAAAAAATAAAGCAAATAATAGTTTTTTCATGGTAATTCCTCTAATAAATAATGGCATCAAATGTTTAGTCAGCTAAAAACGCATTTAATTACAATTATTTTTTATATTTAATCGTACATTTAATGGCTAACTATACACCGCCAAAAATTTCTAGTGCCATTTGTGCGTCTTTTATACCAAAAATACTAGTTTTGCGTGTTTGCGCATTCACACAAAACGCTTCTAACTGGCTCTCGCCTATGCCCGCTAATCCACGATATTTAAGTGATTCAAGCGATTGATTCAATTGAGTTTTCTGCGTGCTAATTAAGGCCATAAATTGTGCATCAGTATAAGCATATTCGATTGTTTTGGTTTGCTTGTTTAATACTTCACCCACGGGTGGCCGCACTATTTCTAACAAGCGTTTTTCTAGTAGCGCTGGCATCAATCGATGAAAAAACAACAGCATTAATGCGCCGCAGTGAATGCCATCCGCATCGGCATCCATTAGTAAAATAATGCGCGAATAGCGTCTTTTGGTGACATCAAAATCATCACCCACGCCTGCGCCAATGGCGTCAATTAGCGCCTTAAATAAAGGGTTTGCCAATATTTTTGCTAAGCTTGATTTATAGGCATTCATCGGTTTGCCTTGCATAGGCAATACCGCTTGCAATTGCCTATTGCGCAAATTGCTAACCGCCAGCGCAGCTGAGTCGCCTTCTACCAAAAATAACTCGGCGCCAGAATCGGCGCCATGCACGCGACAATCTTGCAATTTGATACTATTTTGATGTGAGCCTTGAGGAAAGATCATTTGATTTAACTTTTTGTAGTTTGTATCATTAAACCATATACTATTTAAACTGCTCAATTTTAAGTGATCAATTTTAAAACCGAATATGAAAACAACTTTTATTTTATCTGCCGCCCTTGCCATACATGCCGCCATTGTGGCGCACGAAAATGATATCGAATCGCTAGACCGCGCGATTGGCGATGGCGATCATTACATCAACATGAAACGCGGCTCTGAGGCGGTTGCAGGCATGTATAACGCGCTATTACCGTTGCCGCCAGATGAAGTATTGCTGCAAATTGGTAATAAGCTACTTAGTAGCATTGGCGGGGCTTCTGGGCCATTATTCGCCAGTTTTTTGTTGGGCATGGCGCGTTACGATAAAGAACATCACCCCAAAACTACTGACCTTAACGCCAATTTAGAAACCGCTGCCGCATTTGCCTACGGCGTGCAAAGCATGATGATGCGCGGCAAGGCCAATGTGGGCGAAAAAACCATGTTAGATGTGCTAGTGCCAGCATCCACCACGTTTACCATTGCCGCAGCGCATGGTAAAAACATGGCCGAAATTTGCCGAGAAGTTAAAAATGCCGCCGATAAAGGCCTTGAATACACACGCGATTTAGTCGCCACCAAAGGCCGCGCGGCTGGGCTTGGCGAACGCGCAATTGGCCATTTGGACCCAGGCGCAAAAAGCTGCCAAGTGATGATTTATGCGGTGTGCGACTTGATTTTGAAAAAGTAAAATGAAAAAATTTATCAATAAAGTTGATGATATGCTAAGCGAAAGCCTTGCTGGCTTTGCCACTGCGCATGCCGATTTAGTGAGCTTGCACCTAAATCCCAACTTTTTAACGCGCAAACATAAAGCCAGCAACAAAGTGGCCATTATTTCAGGCGGCGGCTCGGGACATGAGCCATTACACGCAGGTTATATTGGCGCTGGCATGCTTGATGCCGCCTGCCCTGGCCACGTTTTTACTAGCCCATCACCAGACCAAATGCTGGCCGCGGCTGAAGCGGTGCATGCGGGCAAAGGCATTTTGTTTGTCGTTAAAAATTATGCGGGCGACGTGATGAATTTTGAAATGGCAGCCGAAATGCTGCCGTTTGAACACGCCACCGTTTTAACTAGCGACGATTGCGCTGTGTTAAATAGCACTTACACCACTGGTCGTCGCGGCGTTGCTGGCACGGTGATTGTAGAAAAATGCGTGGGCAGTTTGGCCGAAACTGGTGCGAATTTGCAAGCATGCAAAGCGCTTGGCGATAAAGTCAATAATCGCACTGCCAGCATTGGCGTGGCGTTAACAAGCTGCACTGTGCCCGCGGCAGGCCGCCCTACCTTTGATATTGCTGACTTTGAGCTCGAATTGGGTGTTGGCATTCACGGCGAGCCTGGGCGCAAGCGAGCATCTATGCGGCCTGCAGACGATATTGTAAGCGAAATGGTTGAAGCGATTTTGGCCGATTTTGCCGCCAAAAATATCAATACCAAAAGCGAAGCTTTATTGCTGATTAACGGCTTTGGCGCAACGCCGCTAATGGAGCTTTATTTGTTCTATAACACCGCCGAAAAATTGTTTAGCAAGCACGGCATTACCGTTGCGCGCTCGCTGGTGGGCAATTACATCACCGCGCTAGATATGGCGGGCGCATCTATTACCTTATGCCTGCTCGATGACGAGATTAAACAACATTGGGATAGCGCTGTGCATACGCCAGCGCTACGCTGGGCTAGATAAAACCTGTATTACAACTTCTTAAACTGTTAATCTAAAAATTATGCAGCAATTGCCACACTTAATTTGTACTTTATCTCGCAATTGCCATCCATCTAAAATCAACGGCTTAACAATCGTTTACAAAACACGGCAAAAAATTAACTTATAATAAATCATTGTTTACAAAGCTACTTTTATATTGGCATGCTCTGTGCTTTGGTAATGATGGCACTGCCGAACTGGTAATCATTAACCATCAATAATGCTTAAATTTAAAGTACTGTGATGACCTTAGATAGGGCGAATAAATACTAACAATGCATAACAAGCACTTAAATAGTTTACGTACCAAAATGCTGCTAGCGATGGCAGCGGGCATGCTATTGCTGTTTGCATTAATCTTTTTTGTGGCACGCACCGTGCTGCTAGATGGTTATTCTAAGCTAGAAAAAGACAAAACAACGATTCAAGTAAACAGTGCGATTAGCCTGCTTAATGAGCAATCAGACCAACTTAGCATTAGCGTACGCGATTATGCGCATTGGGATGATATGTACCAATTTGTACTGGATAAAAACCCTGCTTTTATTAAAGCCAGCTTAACGGATACTGTTTTTACCAACTTTAAAATCAATGCACTGTTAGTGATTAATAATGAGGGAGAGGCCGTGTATCAAAGAGGTGTTGACCACACCACTTTAAAGCCTTGGCGCATTCCCGAATTATTATTGCAGGCAATAAGAAAAGGTGGCGCGCTAACAGACCCAAGCAAAACGAATACCTCTGGCTTATTTTGGACACCGCAAGGCATTTTTGTTGTGTCAGCAATTGATATTGTGAATAGTGACGAAAATAAACCACGTCGCGGCACACTTATCATGGCGCGAATGCTAGACGAGGCTTTACTCGAGCATATTGAAAGTATTCTTGGTGCAAAAGTATCGGTAGTTGCCATGCTAGATGAAGAAATCGCTGCTTTATCGCCCAATTTAAACAGTGGCGAAAAAGTGGTGATGCCATTGAGCAATAAGCAAGTGGGCGGCTTTGCCTTGGTGGATGCGATTAGTGACAAAGATATTAAGATTTTATTAAGCACTGCTGCTGATCGTAAAATCTTTGAACAAGGC
>JANOWA010000289.1:0-1777 GCA_031417675.1 Methylotenera sp. | reverse complement strand
TACCGCAACACCCTGTTGCTGCAGAAATGGCGCAATTTGAGTGGGTATTGGGCTTGGCTTTTGACGCAGAAGACGCGCCAATACTCACTTTGCAAGATTTAGCAGCCATTCCACTAGAAGATTGGTCGGCGCTGAAGTTTACGTTACACCCTAGCTTACATTTACTAAACTTACAGTGGAACGTCGTTCAAATTTGGAATGCGTTAGACAAAGAAGAAACGCCACCAGCTGTCACAAAAACCGATGAAGCCTGCTTAATTTGGCGGCGTGGCCTTAATTTAGATTCGGGGCTAAATGCACATTTTCGATCGTTAGATGCCACGGAGCTTGCGGCAATTCAGCTAATTATTGATGGCGCAAGCTTTGGTGCGCTGTGCGAGCATTTACAAGAGAATGCGACTGAAGCAGAAGCAACCATGCAAGCAGCCCAATATTTATTGGGCTGGTTGAACGAAGGTTTGATTACGGCAGTGCAAGGTTAATTTTTCTTAACTTTAGTATTTGTATTGTTTGTATTTTATACAAATTCACTTTTCACCTAACAACTCCCTACCTCTCGTCATTCCAGCGGAGGCTGGAATCCAGACAGGCGACATTTCAACGCATCTATCAATAAACCAAAAATGTTACCTATTACTGGGTAATTAAACAAAACTTAAGTTGTAAATTTGCTCATCTAAAATAATCACAGAAAATTTTTGCTTGACTGGATACCAGCCTCCGCTGGTATGACGGGGTTGACCAATTTAGCCCAATATACGACAAGCTAACTTTTACAAAAAGGCAACGCCAAACTCTGCAAAATCTCACCCGTTTGGCTGTTTTGCACAAAAATCACCGCGCCGCCGTCTTTGTTTTTCCATGCGTTATTTAGCGTAAAGTTTTTACTAAATTCGTTTTGATAGCCGATTTGATACGCGCCAAAAAACTCACGCACCACGTAATCATGCTTGAGCGTGCTGCCGCTATTTTCACCTGCCTTCACTTGGCTGACTAATTTATTCTCGTAAAGCGCAATAAACACATCTGTATTTTTGGCTTCATTTGGCTTAACCGCTTGCGCACTGGCTTTTAGCGTAATATCCCCATTCGCTTCAGTCACCGTATTCAGCGTTAAATTGGCGCGCGAAGCGATATTTTGACTTTTTTCAACCGCTTCATTTAAACGCGAATTATCCCAACCTTTAAAATCGCGGCCGTTCATCACAAATTGTGGCGTATAAACAAAGCCAGCACCACCAAAAGCGGCCGTTTTGCGTTGGCGATCTGAATATTCTGACTTAGAAAAACGGTCTTTCCAGCCAATATAATCCCAATAATCCACATGAAAAGCCAAGGGCGTAAATTTACTCGTATCTTGCTTTAAGCCGCCTAGCCATTTATCTGCAGGCGGGCAGCTACTGCAGCCCTCGCTAGTATAAAGTTCTAGCAATGGCACTGTCACAAGTCCGCTTTTGGCAGAGCATTCTCCTGCAATTGCGGGCTGCAAAGCGCATAGAATAAGGCTAGTGGCGAGGGTAATTGTTGATGTAATGCGCATGGTAAAACTCCTGTTTGGGAACAATAGAAGTTAGTCGAGTAAGTAAAACAATCCTTACATATATTAACCGTCATTCTGAGCATAGCGAAGAATCCATCACAGTTTAGCCAAACAACTGGATTCTTCGCCCAAATTAAACCTTGGACTCAGAATGACGGACTAAAGTGATTTTTCGTTTTCTTTAATGCTATTCCACGGCGCAACTTTTAACAGCAACAACATGCCTGGAATCGCCAA
>JANOWA010000288.1:0-7401 GCA_031417675.1 Methylotenera sp. | reverse complement strand
GCCAAGCGCAGGCGACTTCTGTAGGTTTATTATCAGCAGCCGAAAAACAATCAGCACAAATTACAGAAACGACTGAAGCGGATAGTAACATGACACGCTCAATCTAGCAGGTATCAAGCAACGCGAGCCAAGACTCACAAGTGGCGCAGCGCTCACTGCAAGCCGCTACTGTGGGTTCGCAAGCGGTGCAAAACACTATTGCGGGTATGAACGGTATTCGTGAGCAAATTCAAGAAACCTCAAAACGCATTAAACGCTTGGGCGAAAGCTCGCAAGAGATTGGCGAGATCGTGGAGCTGATTTCAGACATTACTGAGCAAACCAATATTTTGGCGCTTAACGCGGCGATTCAAGCAGCCTCTGCGGGTGAAGCAGGCCGAGGCTTTACGGTGGTTGCGGAGGAGGTGCAGCGGCTTGCGGTGCGCTCATCAGAGGCGACAAAACAGATTGGCGCGATTGTAAAAACCATTCAAACCGATACCAACAGCGCGGTAGCCGCGATGGAGAAAAGTACCGAGGGTGTGGTAGAAGGTGCGCGATTATCAGACGCGGCGGGTAAAGCACTGACGGAGATTGAAACCGTTTCGAACAGCTTGGCGCGCTTAATTCAATCCATTTCGACCGCAACCGAAGCACAGACGCAGGTGGCAACAACGGTGACGAAAAACATGCAACAGATTCAAGAGATTACCTCGCAAACAACCGAAGGCACTAAGCAAACAGCTGAGTCAGTGGGCCAATTAACCAAGCTGGCAGAAGAGTTGCGTGACTCGGTTGCGGGCTTTAAACTGGCTTAAACCACCTAACTTTATTTGGAGCTTAATTAGGTGTCAGAAAATTTTGATAGCGGTCCATTAACCTGGGTTAAAGACCAAATTGACCAATTACTGAATTCGGTATTAGAAAACTTGCAAACGGTGCAAGCGAATAGGGATGACACGTCGCCGCTGCGTTTCTCGCAAACGCATTTGTATCAAGCCACTGGCGCGCTAGATATGGTCGGCTTAGAAGGCTGTAAACGTTATTGTAACGAGCTGGAAAAATTAGCCGCCAAGTTAGAAAAAAAAACGCTGCTAGCCACGCCAGACGTCATTGACGCGTTTATCAATGCCGTTAAAAAATTGCAATCCTATTTGCAAGATTTACTCAATGGCTCACCTGATATCCCGCTGCGTTTATATGCCACGTTAAGCCCAATTGTCGCTGCACAAGGCGAAACGCTAGAAGAAAGCGAATTATTTTTCCCCGATACCAGCAATAGCGCGCCCAAAAGTCTGCCCAGCAAAACATTAAGTGATGCTGAATATGCTGGCTATATGGTTGAACAGCGCGTGGTCTATCAAAAATCATTGCTTAATTGGCTGCAAACCAAGCAAAACAGCGCGGTTGACAGCATGGCAACGGCTATTAGCAATGTCAGTCAAGCACAACAAAAAAACAGCAATAAAACCTTATGGTGGGTGGCTAGCGCGTTTACCGACAGTTTGGCGCAGCAAGAAATAGCCGAGCATCAAGGCGCAAAGCGCTTATGCCGTAAATTAGATCAAGAGCTGCGCCAATACGCCGAAGGGATCACTAAGCCACATAATAATTTGCTGCGCGATATCTTGTATTATGTGGCGATAAGTGACAGCGATAAAGCGAACATATTGCAAGTAAAACAAGTGTTTGAGCTGGATACGCTGGTGGATAAAAAATCATCCGCTAATTATATTGGCAATGTGATTGATGCGAATGAGCACGCGATTGTGCAGCAGTTAATTAGCGAGCTAGAAACATTGCGCGACGTGTGGGATGAAATATCCAATACCATTGATTGGTCGAAAGTCGATGCCGGGTCGCAATCGACGCAAAAAGCCGTTGCGCTCGATAATATTTTAATTACTAAATTTTCAGATAAATTGGCGGTTAGCCAAGGCATAACGCAAAACCTAAGCCAGATGTTAATTGTGGACTTTTATTCAGTGCTGCAACAAGCTAGCAATACTTTGCGCGACGATGCTAGCAAGGTGAATTACGCAGCGTTGATTGAAGTTGCTGCAGCGCTCAATTTAATCGAAACTTCACTGCAAAGTTACCAAGATCTAGACCCCGATAGAATACAAAAATTACACGCAGAATTGCTGCGTTTAGAGTCGATTTCATCGGGCAAGCTCTACGATAAACTAGAATCAGACCGCGCTGGCGAACTTGACCGTGACACAGTAAAAGCGGTGGTTGTGCATATTAAAGAGTCACTCAAAATTGTGGAACAAGCCTTGGATGGTTTTTTCCGCAATCCTGCGGATAAATCGCTACTAAGTATTACACCGCAGCCCTTAAAGCAAGTTTCTGCAGTGTTTGATATGCTGGGTATGGCTATGCCAACGGCTATTATCAATGCTTGTAGCAGTTTTATTCGCTATTTTGAACGCAGTGATTATGTGAGTGATCAAGCACATTTTGAGTTGCTAGCGGAAAGCTTAAGTATGGTTGGCTTATACGCCGACGAAATGCCAAGAACACGCCCAGAATCTGAAGCGGCGCTAAAAAGTGCACTGACGCGCTTAAATGCAGCGTTATCAACAGCCGGTTTAGCGGAAGCTACTCTAGAAAAAGTTGCGCTTGAAACGGCTGTTGTAGCGGGTAAAAAATCAGCTAACAATAAAAAAGTAGCCACCAAATCAGCCACAAGCAAAACAATGGTTAAAGCGGCAGATGCTGCACAAGCCGCTAGCCCGCTGCCTAGCTTGGATAGTGCTGTAGAAGTAGTGCCGCCTGTTGCCAAGCCAGTAACAGCAAAAATTGATGGTGCAACTGTGCTTGATCAAGCATTTGATGCCGAATTATTAGATATTTATTTGACCGAAGCCGAAGAAGTGCTGGCACATATTGCACAAAATTGTCAGGCTTTGCGCGTTAATGCCAGCAATCATCAAGCGTTGGTAGAAGTGCGCCGCAGTTTTCACACCCTAAAAGGTAGCGGCCGCACCGTCGGATTAAACGCATTGGGCGAAGTTGCAGGCAAAGTGGAAACCTTTTTAAATAACGTGCTCGATAAAAAAATAAGCTTGCAGCCGCAACAAATTGGCATATTAGAGCAAGTGGCTGCCGCATTTGCGGCTTGGGCGGCCACGCTGCGCGCCGATGATCAAGTTAAGGTGCATCAAGAAGCTTGGTTAGCCCGCATTGGCAGTTTTG
This sequence comes from Methylotenera sp., assembly GCA_031417675.1. Taxonomy (GTDB): domain Bacteria; phylum Pseudomonadota; class Gammaproteobacteria; order Burkholderiales; family Methylophilaceae; genus Methylotenera_A. Next base: position 4,221 of record JANOWA010000288.1, on the reverse strand, counting down.
ATGACAGTACCAGTCAACCAAGTGGTCTATCAAGCGCTGCGCCAGCTAAAAAATCAGACGAGCGCATACTGATTGGCGGCACGCTAGAAATGAGCCGTGCGCTTTACGATATTTTTATCAACGAAAGTATGCAAAATATCACGATATTAGAGCAAGACGTGATTAAACTGGCCGAAAACAAAACATCGCACCCATCTGCTGCGGCAAGGCATGCCATACATAAGTTGGCGAGTAATGCGTTAGCCGCGCAATTTAAACAAATGGGTTTGTTAAGCCGCGCCCTAGAGCATTGGTTAGACGAAATTAACGGCATTTGGACATCCAAACATTTAGATTTATATACCAGCACGGTAAAAAGTTTGTCACACATGTGGCAAAAAATATCAGAACACAAAAACCCGCGGGCAGCACATGCTTTGATTCGCGTGCTTAATCAAGCCACAAAACAAGGCAGCCAAAATAAAGCGCTTACCGTAAGCTTTACAGAAACGGCGCACCAAGATGACGAAGTTGGATTGCCAACGGTTACGCTAGAAAGCACGCATTTAGCATCAAATCTGCCAGTAGCAGAATCGACAAAGCCTGCTAAATCGGCAAAGTTAGAAGAATCAGCGGGTGGTTTAGAAAAGACCGTTGAGCAGGACGATGCGCCCGCTGAAATGGAAGTTAAGCTGGTTACGCAAGGTAGGGCTTTTAATAAAAATAATCGTTTAGACACTTCTCAAGTCGATCAAGAATTACTGACTATGTTTATAGAAGAGGCACGCGAGATTGTGCCAGAAATTGGTACCGAGCTGCGTGCTTGGCGCGCCAGCCCTAAACAAACGGCTCATCCTGATGCACTGCAGCGTTCGCTACATACACTTAAAGGCAGCGCGCGTATGGCAGGGCAAGCAGCGCTTGGTGATTCTGTGCACGAGCTAGAAGACCAAGTCATTCGCTCGCTTAAACGTAAAACAGCCGAGCCTGACTTTGATACGATGTTTATTGAGCTGGACAAAATTGGTGCCTATTTTGATGAAACGTTATCGGATACGCCTGATGAAGTCATCAACCCCATGCAGGCAGTGGATGCCGCGCCAGCAGGCCGCGCAGTTGACCGTAAAGCGCAGTATTTGCGCATGCGTGCCGATTCGCTAGATAGGTTAATTAATGAAGCGGGCGAGATTTCGATTATTCGTTCGCGCATGGATAGAGAATTAACGGGCTTTAAGCAATCGTCCAATGATTTAACCGAGAGCCTAACGCGGCTGCGCGCCTATTTGCGCGAGCTGGAAATTGAGGCCGAAACGCAATTGCAATCGCGTATGAGCATATTGCAAGAGGCCAATGAGACTTTCGACCCGCTTGAGTTTGACCGATTTACGCGCTTGCAAGAGCTAACACGCATGATCGCCGAGAGCGTCAACGACGTGGCGACAATTCAAACTGGCTTGTTATCAAATTTGAATCAGACCGAAGCGGCTTTGCAGCAACAAAACCGCATGAACCGTGATTTGCAGCAAAACTTGCTGAGTGTGCGTATGTTGCCGTTTAAACAAATAGCCGAGCGTTTGCAACGTATTGTGCGCCAAACCGCGCGCGAGCTTAAAAAAACTGTCGAGCTGGTGATGGAGGGCGAAGACACCGAAATTGACCGTAGCGTGTTGGATAAACTGGGTGCGCCGATTGAGCATTTGCTGCGTAATGCGGTTGCGCACGGCCTAGAATCAGCCTCTGAACGCCGCAATCAGGGCAAATCGAATGCTGGCACCATCACTTTAAACGTGCGCCAAGTGAATGACGAAATTCAAATTACGGTGAGCGACGATGGCGCAGGCATTAACTTGCAGCGCGTAAAAGAAAAAGCCATTAAAAATAAACTCATCGAGCCAAATGCCGAAGTGAGCGAACAAGCACTGATGTCGATTATTTTTGAATCGGGCTTTTCGACTGCCGATAAAGTCACGCAAATTGCTGGCCGCGGCGTTGGTCTAGATGTGGTGCGTAATGACATCAGCGGCCTAGGTGGCCGTGTAGAGCTTAGTAGCGAATATGGCAAAGGTTCTGTGTTTACCGTCAATTTGCCAGTCACACTTTCGGTGGCACAAGTGCTGGTGGTGCGTTCTGGCACTTCTACTTATGCGTTGCCAGTAGGTATTATTGAGCAAGCACAAAAAATTAAACGCCAAGAGTTGCTTAATGCTTATCAAGCAGAAAAAATCGTGTGGGCAGATAAAGATTACCCCATTTATTATTTAGCCAATTTACTCGATCACCAAGCGCATCAATCTGAAAGCCATGCTTATAACTCAATACTTTTGCTGCGTGTAGGCTCATTTAATATTGCTCTGCATGTGGATGAGGTGATGGGCAACCAAGAAGCGGTGATGAAGCCAATTGGCGCGCAGATGGCGCGTGTGCCAGGTATTGTAGGTGCAACGGTGATGGGTGATGGTAATATCATGTTGATTATCAACCCTGTACAGCTGGTGGCGCGCGCTATTTTAACCATTGGTAGCATCGTTGCGGCACCAAAACCGAACCTTGAAAGCGTACCTGCCAAATACCGTGTATTGGTGGTAGATGACTCACTCACCATGCGCAAAGTGTTAAGCCGCTCGCTAGAGCGCGAAGGCTTTGAAGTGATTGTGGCCAAAGACGGTATTGATGCCATGCAAGTGCTGCTAGACACCACGCCCGACGCGATTTTAACCGACATCGAAATGCCGCGTATGGATGGCTTTGCTTTAGCACGTAATATTCGCGATGATGCACGCACCGCCAATACCCCGCTGATTATGATTAGTTCGCGCACGGCTGATAAACACCAAAACTTGGCCAAGGATATTGGCGTAGATGCCTTCTTCGGTAAGCCGGTGCAAGATGAAGATTTAATAAATATGATGATGGAACTGATTGTGAATAAACGACAAACGCATTAATTTATCGCATAAAGTCATGTAAACCGCTCACTCTAAAAGTAAGCGGTTTTTTTAATGCTATTGATAAAAGCCGTGCTTAAATTTTGTCGTAGCAATTAATATATTCATTAATATGCCAATTGCCGCCAAACACCATACAATCACCGCTCCTGAAGGTAAGTCGAATATGGCAGAAACGCCTAAACCTAGCAAGTAGGCTATTGTGCCGATTAAATAACCACCTAATAATTTTTTAGATTGCGGCCAATTGCGCACTGCAATTGCTGGCATAATCAGGCTGGAAAATACTAAATAAACGCCAACCAATTGCACCGACGCGGTAACTGCTAAGGCAAAAAGCATATAAAAACCTGCACGTCCCAGCCGCTCTTTAAGCCCAAACCATAAGCCAAGAATGAGCAAGGTAATGAATGCTGTTGGAATAAGCTGACTCATGCTGACCCATAGAATTTGCCCTGCTAACAAGTCTTTTAAATGTTCGCCACCATGCGGATTATTGGCTAATAGCAGTATGCCAGCGCTAGCTGCCAGCACGAAAATTGCACCAATCAATGCTTCCTGCACTTCTGGCCAGCGTTTTTCTGTCCATGTCAGCAGTAATGCGCCTAGCATAGCGGCCAGTATCGCAGAAACTTGTACTTGCAACCCCTGCGGCTCCCAACCTATCGCATCGGCTGCAATCACACCCAAAGCGGCAATTTGCGCTACTGCTAAGTCGATAAACACAATGCCACGTTTTAGCACCTGCTGCCCAAGTGGTACATGTGTTGCCAGCACCAACAGCCCTGCCAACATGGCAGGGCCTAGAATGCTTAGGTTAAGTGTGTCCCAATTGATCATATCTAGGCTCATTTGTTAGCCTCTAGCAAACGCGTAATAGTGTCATCAAATAAAGAGAATAAATCCTTCGCACGCTCTGATCCGCCTACCGTAAACGGCAAGGCTACAGCGGGGATTTTTGCACGCTCCGATAGCCATTGTGAAGGTCTGTCGCTATTGTAGGCAGCACGAATCACCATTTTGGCAGGTTGGTGTTGCAATTGCGCTAGCACCTCTGCTAGATGCGCACTAGTTGGCTCTACGCCTGGCTTAGGCTCAAGCGTGGCAACTTCTTTCAAGCCTAGCCAGTCTTCTAAATAAGGAAAGCCCTTGTGCTGCACCACGATGCTAATGCCCTTAAGTGGCGCGGCTTCAGCTTGCCAGCGTTTAATGGCGTTTTGCCAACGCTGATCAAAATCTTTGTAGCGGCCTTGGTAAAAAGTGGCGTTTGCTGCATCCACCTCTGCCAAGCGTTGCG
>JANOWA010000287.1:0-3043 GCA_031417675.1 Methylotenera sp. | reverse complement strand
CGCTTACTGCAGGGTTAAAATGCGCGCCAGATATTGGCCCAAGCACGGTAATTAACACATACAAGCCGCAACCTGTGGCAATGCTGTTGCCCAATAAAGCCACAGCCGCATTACCTGCACCTAGTGTTTCGCCCATGATGCCAGAGCCAGCTACAATAGCCAGTAAAAAAGCGGTGCCCAAAAACTCTGTAAAAAAAGCGGCTGTAAAAAATTTGATTGGCATATTTTATCTATTTAATTATTTAGCAATCATTATATAACATCTGTCTAAGGTCTTTTTCTAATCAATTGCGGCAATCAATCTTTTGACTATTTCAATAATTAATACGCGCAGATTTGTAACTGGTCAGTTAAACTAACGTACGTTAATAATGTGACAGTTTTATTACAATAATATAAATTTTGGGAGAGATAACGATGGCAAGTGGCGTTTTTAATCGGTTAATGTCAGCAATTACACCAAAAAGTGATAGTTACTTTAATTTATTCAATAACTTAGCAGAAAGCGCGGTTAAAGGCTCTAAAGTATTGGCCATGATGACAGCGGTTAAAGATGCCGATAATTTTGAAACGCATTTTGCCGAAATTCGACAAATTGAATCAACTGCCGATGAATATACCAAAGAAATTTTAACCTCGCTGCATAAAACCTACATTACGCCGTTTGACCGTCGCGAAATTCGCGAATTAGCGATGGCACTAGACGACATTATCGATTACATGGAAGCGATTCCGCAAAGTGCAAAAATTTATGGGCGCACTGATTTTACGCCAGAGATGGTAGCACTTGGGCAAATTTTATTGCGCGCATCAGAAAAAGTACGCGATGCAGTCACCATGCTATCTGACATGAAAAATGCCGAGCGTATTTTGCGCACGTGTGAAGAAATTAGCAGCATTGAAGGCGAGGCAGACCATGTGGTGCGTGCAGGCTTGCAACGTTTATTTGCAGAAGAAACTGACGCGCGCACCTTGATTCGCTTAAAAGAATTATACGATTTATTTGAAGAGGCGGTTGATAGCTGCGAAGACGTGGCCGATGTGATTCATGGCGTAGTGCTAGAGCGTATTTAAGGAGGACATCATGGATCACGCAATTCTCATCATGATGATATTGGTGGTGGTCGCACTCATATTTGATTTTATGAACGGCTTTCACGATGCTGCAAACTCGATTGCCTTAATGGTTTCTACACGCTTACTGACACCGCAAGCGGCAGTATTATGGGCAGCATTTTTTAACTTTATTGCATTTTTAGTTTTTGGAACTGCCGTTGCCAAAATGGTGGGTAAAGGTATTGTTGACCCAGATATTGTGAATAATGCGGTGATTTTTGGCGCGTTATGCGGCGCCATTACATGGAATTTAATTACTTGGTGGCTAGGAATTCCTTCGTCCTCGTCACACGCGCTAGTGGGTGGCTTGGTTGGCGCGGCAGTAGCCAAAGCGGGAACGGGCGCCATTATTGCGGCGGGCTTAATTAAAACCTCAGCGGCTATTATTCTTTCACCCTTATTTGGCATGCTGCTAGCACTGCTATTAATGGTGTTGGTGCTATGGATAGTAGAAAAACGCTCACCATACCCTACCGAACGCGTGTTTAATAAGCTGCAATTTGTGTCGTCATCATTATATAGCTTAGGCCACGGCGGTAACGATGCACAAAAAACCATGGGCATTATTACGGTATTACTGGTGGCAAATGGTTATCAAAAAGGTTTTGATGTTCAACTGTGGGTGATTATTTCTTGCCATTTAGCCATGGCATTAGGTACCTTATTTGGTGGCTGGCGCATTGTGCGCACCATGGGCATGGGCATTACGCGTATTCGCCCCAGTGGCGGTTTTTGCGCGCAAACGTCTGGCGCCATTGCCTTATTCTTAGCGACATCGCTCGGCATTCCAGTTTCTACCACGCACACTATTACAGGTGCCATTATTGGCGTTGGCTTATCGCGACGCGCCTCTGCGGTGCGCTGGGGTTTGGCTTCGCGCATTGTTTGGGCGTGGGTATTGACAATTCCATGCGCAGGCTTAATTGCAGCCATTGCTTATCACTTAGGGCGCACATTTTTGTAAAGCTTTATTGCAGCCTTAGCTCTTGCAAAAGGGTCTCTGCCGATACCTTTTTTTATGCGTTTTATGAATGGATAAATTAATCAATTTGTCATCAAACTGTCATATTCAATCTCTATTATGCGCATGTGTTTAGAAGGTTAATATCAATTAGATGGAGATTGCAATGCAAACCAAGTTTTTTAAATCATTATCAATAGCGGCTGTTTTAGCGGCTACATGCAACGTTAATACCGTGCTTGCTGCCGATAAAATCATCAAAATTGATGGTTCTAGCACAGTTTACCCAATTACCGAGGCCATGGCTGAAGAGTTTCAAAAATCACAAAAAGTTAAAGTAACAGTGGGTGAATCTGGCACTGGTGGCGGCTTTAAAAAGTTCTGTCGTGGCGAAACCGATATTTCTAATGCGTCACGCCCAATTTTACAAAAAGAAATGGATGCTTGTAAAGAGGCTGGTATTCAATATATTGAGTTGCCAATTGCCTATGACGGCTTAACAGTAGTAGTTAATAGTAAAAACGATTGGGTCAAAAGCCTTTCTGTAGATGAGTTGAGAAAAATCTGGAATTCTGGCTCAAGCGTAAAAAACTGGAAAGATGTAAACCCTGCATATCCAGATAAAAAAATGGGCTTTTATGGCCCAGGTACAGCCTCTGGTACATTTGATTACTTTACTGAAGCCATTAACGGCAAAAAAGGTGCGCACCGTACCGATTACACGCCGTCAGAGGATGACAACGTGTTAGTGCAAGGCGTGGCTGGTAACCCAGGTGGCATTGCTTACTTTGGTTATGCTTATTATGAAGAAAATAAAGACAAATTGCGCGCTATTCCTATCTCACCAAAAGCAGGCGCACCAGCGATAATGCCTTCAATTGAAGCGGTTAAAGATGGTACTTATCAACCGCTGTCCCGCCCGCTATTTATTTATGTAAATGCAACAGCGGCAGCCTTTAAGCCAGA
>JANOWA010000286.1:0-3371 GCA_031417675.1 Methylotenera sp. | reverse complement strand
TTATCCGCAGGAATTCCATAATTGCCATTGGCGCTGTTTTTACCCATAGGGTTAATGCGAATAATGCTGCCCCAAATTCTTTCGGTGCTGTGTGTAAGAAAACCAAATCCTTGCTCCACACTGCCGCCATCGCCAATACCTATGTACAAGTTTCCGTAGTCTTTATTACCATGTTTGGAAAGAGGGTTGAAGATTATCTCCTGCACACCATGAATGCCTTTCACCATATCTATTGCCGTAAGCAATTTTTGCCCCCATTTTTTGCAATGCGTCTGCAAAACGTATATCGCCTTGAATGCTGTTTTCTCCTACACCTTCAACGAGTACATTCCCACCAATTGCGCCAGCAGCCAAGAAATACGAGGCGCTTGAGGCATCGCCTTCTACAAATATTTCGTTAATAGCCGTGTAATTTGCGTTTGCCAAAATAGTGAAACGCTGCCAACCATCCCGTTTTACTACCACGCCAAATTTGGCCATTAAATTAAGCGTAATTTCAATATAAGGTTTAGAAATAAGCTCGCCAACTACCTCAATCGTGGCTTGCTGCTTAGTTAAAGGCAGCGCCATTAACAGCGCGGTTAAAAATTGACTCGACACATCGCCACGAATTTGAATGGGTTTGCTAACCTCTAATTTGGCGGGCGAGATTTTAAGCGGCGGAAAACCTTCGTTTTCACAATACTCAATATTGGCACCTGTTTGACGCAGCGCATCCACTAAATCGCCAATTGGCCGCTCGTGCATGCGCGCCACACCTGTTAGCGTGTAATGCCCGTCAGATAAAGCCAGCGCGGCAGTGAGTGGCCTAAAAGCCGTGCCTGCGTTGCCCAAAAATAGCGCAGCATTTTTAATTGGCGCGCCTTTAATTGGAAAGTTGCCATTGCAACCCGTTACGCGCCAAGCATTTTCGGCAAAATGTTCACATTTAACGCCTAAAATGGCTAAGGCTTCCAGCATTCTTGCGGTGTCGTCAGAGGCTAATAAATCGCGAATTTCGGTGACACCATTGGCCAGCGCAGCCAGCAGTAGCGTGCGATTAGAGATGCTTTTGCTGCCAGGTAAGGTGATATGGCCTTGGGCATGGCTTGCGGCGGGTAGGGTGAGTTGTTCCATATTTATTTTGTGATAATTTCTACAATTTGTTAGGCATTTCAAATTTAACCGTCATTCTGAGCAAAGCGAAGAATCCAAGCAATTTAAGTTTGGTGATGGATTCTTGGCTTTGCTCAGAATGACGAGCAAGTTAGTTTATCATTACACTGGCTTTGTCACTGCGAGCGTAGCGCGGCAATCTTATGAGGTAGCCCAAACTTTGGATTGCCACGCCAATAAAAACAATTGGCTCGCAATGACGGCGATTATTTTTTGTCACTCGCCCAATTATTGCGCGCCACACTGGCGCGCTCAAATAAAGCTTGCAATCCTGCACTATCTTCTGACGCAAGCAATTGTTTCAATTGACTTAATTCGCTTTCAAAGGCAGTTATTTCATTTAATAAAGCACTTTTGTTAGCTATTGAAATATCACGCCACATTTCGGGGTGGCTGCCAGCAATGCGGGTAAAGTCGCGGAATCCGCTGGCGGCAAAGCTGAATAATTCAGCGGCGTTGGGGCGGTTGGCGATATCATCTACCAGCGCAAACGCCAATAAATGCGGCAAGTGACTAACCGCCGCAAAAATGGCATCGTGATTTTCGGCGGACATTTCAGACACCTTTGCACCACATTTTTGCCACATGTCCGTAACGCTGCGAAGCGCATGGCTATTGGTTTCTGAGGCGGGTGTTAAAACGACATTTTTACCTAAAAACAAGTCTGCTTTTGCCGCACTAACGCCCGATTTTTCTGCGCCTGCGATGGGGTGTCCGCCGACAAATTGGCTAAATTGCGCGCCCAATATTTCACGCGCGCAAGCTAAAATATCGCCTTTGGTGCTGCCCGCGTCGGTGATGACTGTGTGCGCTTGTAAATGGGGTTTGATGCTGCGCAAAATGTTAGCAGTTTGCGCGACTGGCGCGGCGATTAAAATTACATCAGCATCGCTGCAAGCCTTATGGATATTGGTCTCTGCGGCATCGCATAAACTATCAATCACACCTAAACTTAACGCATCTTGCAGGCTTTTTTCGCTGCGGCCAACGCCTACAATATGCGTCACAAACCCCGCTTTTTTTAAAGCCAGCGCGACCGAGCCACCAATTAAGCCTACACCAAAAATAACCAATTTTTTCACTAAAATGCTTAACAATCAACAAAACGCAATTGTAGCATTTTGTGCAAACTTGTCAGCGCTAATGCGGTGCAAAAGCGCGTAGTAATTTGTTTAGCGTATAAGGCAATGGCGTTTTGCTTAACCAATGGCGATTATCTGCTATAAGCGGATAAGCCCAGGTTAGCAACGGACGCAAGGCTTTACTCTCCCAGAATTTTCCCAACTTGTTAAATCCACCAGCCTTGTAGGCAATGGCAAAAACATCCACGCCTTTTAGCCATTGGCCTGCGGCGTCCACGGCGTGGATGCGAGCCATCATCACCGCTTTGCTGCTAGGGCAGAAGGCAGGTTCACTAAAACTATCTGCCGAACAATCCACTAAAATGAGCTTATTTTCAAAGTCAGTTTCTTTGATGGTGTGCATTTCGGCTACACATAATGGGCAGCTGGCGTCATAATAAATGGTGAGTGGATAAGTTATATTCATTTTGCTTTCTTTCTTTAACTTCCAAGTAAAGATTTAATTTTTGCGCCGTATTTCATGATTTTAGTCAGCGTTTCTGGTTTTAGCTTGATCATTTCATCGCCCCACACCGAAACGGTTTGCATTAAATCTAACATTTCTTTAACCCGTTTTTTACTTTCTAACTCATTATTATTAAAAGTATTATCGCTATAAAAGCTTTGCAAAAATTGTACAGTTGGATCAAATTCACGTTTCTTGCGCTCGGTTATTACCGTGCTAAATAATGCCCAAATATCTAACGACGTTTCGTAATAGTCGCGCCGATCGCCCATCATGTGGGTGATGCGAATCAGGTTCCAATTTTGCAGCTCTTTCAAGCTGTTGCTCACATTGCTGCGCGCGACTTGCAGCGTATCGGCAATCTGCTCGGCATTAGCGGGTTTGCCCGTGTAATAGAGGAAAGCATGAATTTGCGACACGGTGCGGTTAATGCCCCAGCGCGAACCCATTTCGCCCCAATGCAGCACAAATTGGTTGCCTAGCTCGCTTAGCTGGATACGCTCGTCACTATTTTTTTCTGAGGTTTTTTCTGGGTTTTTTTCAGCTGTTTCCATTTTTTACTCGTTTTAAAAATTAGGTTGACACATTATCACATTTGTCATATATTTCTGTCAATACAGAAATTAAAG
>JANOWA010000285.1:0-3452 GCA_031417675.1 Methylotenera sp. | reverse complement strand
GAAATTATTGGCCAGTTAGCGATTGCCAATAAATCACTGCGTAGCGAATCAGGTTACGATTTGCTCTCGGCCAATGACCGCATTATTAGCAATGTAGTGATGATGGGCATGGGTGAGCCGCTGACCAATTACGATAACGTTGTAACGGCAATGCAAATTATGTTGGATGACAGTGCGTATGGCTTAAGCCGCCGCCGTGTTACGTTATCTACCAGCGGAATTGTACCTGCGATGGACAGGCTAAGAGAAGATTGCCCTGTGGCATTGGCAGTGAGTTTGCATGCGCCTAACGACGCGCTGCGCGATGTATTGGTGCCAATTAATAAAAAATACCCAATAAGCGAATTAATGGCGGCCTGTAACCGTTATTTAGAACGCGCACCGCGCGATTTTGTAACGTTTGAATATGTGATGCTAGATGGCGTTAACGACACTGTTGAGCATGCGTATGAATTGTTGCAAGTGATTAAACACGTACCTTGCAAGCTGAATTTAATCCCATTTAATCCGTTCCCCAATAGCGGTTACGAGACGTCTAAAGCTAGCCATATTCGCGTGTTTCGTGATATTTTAATGCAAGCAGGTTATATTGTGACGGTGCGTAAAACGCGCGGCGATGATATTGACGCGGCTTGTGGACAATTAGCTGGTAAAGTGCTAGATAAAACCAAGCGAAACTTAGTCAATAATGGCAAAGCTAGAACGATTCCAATTGAGGCGGTTGCATGAATTTGAAGGCGGTAAATATTGTTTTAATGGCAGCCACCTGCATCTTATTGCTTAGTTGCGAAACCGCGCCATCTAATGGCAGCGTTTATAACGAGACGCCATTAGCTGCGCGTGCACGTTCACACACAGATTTAGGCGCGGCCTATTTTCAGCAAGGCAAGTTAGAAATTGCCCTAGATGAGTTTAACCGCGCAGCCGAAATAGACCCTAGTTATGCACAAGCTTATAATGGTCTCGGTTTGGTTTATGCAGCGCTTAACCAAGAGGCACTAGCGGATGCTAATTTTAAAAAAGCGATTAAGGCGCAGCCAACTAGCTCAGAATCGCATAACAATTATGGCAGTTTTCTGTGTACACATAAGCGTTACGATGAATCGATTCCACATTTTTTAGAGGCGGTTAAAAACCCGCTATATACCACGCCAAATTTGGCTTACGCCAACGCGGGTATTTGTTCTGCGCGCAAAAATGACATTAAAAATGCAGAAGTTTATTTGAATAAAGCTTTGCAAATTCAGCCGCTCACTTTCTCAGCCGCGCAAGCCTTGGCCGAGATTCAATTTAAACGTGGCGATGTGACAACCGCGCAAAAAACCTTGCAAAATGCCTTAATCGGCTCGCCAAGCCCAGAGACATTATGGCTGGGCATTAGAATCGCGCGAACGCTGGGCGATAAAGACGCTGAGGCAAGTTATGCTTTGCAATTACGCCAACAATATCCAAACGCCGAGCAAACGCGCTTACTTTTAAGTGGGCAAAAATAGTCTAAACAGACAAAAATGACGCAGCACCAAATTGAACATGATGGGACGATATGATGGCACGTAAATCAAAAGAAGTGGACGAGCAAGCTGATTTGACTGAGCAAAACGATCGCAATCTGCCCAATACTGAGCAGTTATATGCGGCTATAAATGGCGCTAGTCGACATTCTAAATGTGGCGGATCGCTACGCGCTGCGCGTGAGAGCCAAGGTTTAACCGTGCATGAGATTGCTAGCAGGTTGAGATTAAGCCCCAAGCAAATTGAGGCGATAGAAGCAGATAATTTTGCAACATTGCCAGAGCCGACCATCGTGCGCGGTTTTATTCGCAATTATGCCAAACAGCTTAAAATAGACGCCCAGCCTTTGTTAGATGCCTATGTGGTGATTGTGCCCACGGCTGTGCCATATGAGATGGCGGTTAAGCCAACTAGTGGCATGAGAATGTCCAGTCAAGAAAAATCAAAATCGGGCCATTACGCCTTGGCGGCATTGGCTTTATTGTTCGCTGTTGGGGTGTGGCTGTTTTATCAGCATTATGTTGCAAAGCCTAGCCCAACACAGCCAAGTGCAAGCGCAAATAGTACCGACGGGACTGCTGCAGACCAAAACGTTGTGGGTGAGAGCACATCCAACGTGCCAGTAGAGGCGGTATTACCAGAAGCAGCGCTGCCAGCAGCAGAACGCGCGGCAGAGCCTGCCGCAACAGGCACACAAACATCCACTGCGCTTACTTTGCCAACTGCTACGTTGCCTTCAACAAGTTTGCCATCTGCTTCGCCGTCCGCTAACCCAGGTTCTAACCCAGCGCTACCTGTCCTGCCTGCCGCTATACCTAGCGCCTCTATGCCAAGCACGCAAGCTCAAGTTAAGTCTCAATTACCAAACTCGCAACTGACTGCTAGTACTACGCTTAGCACTACACTAGACGCATCGCTTAATAATGCGCCAGTTGAGGCAGCTGTGCCGCTACCAGCCGCTATGCCAAAAAATGTGGCAAAATTGGAGTTTAATGCCAGCCAAGAAACTTGGGTCAATGTGGTTGATGCGAATGGTCGCGAGGTTTACAGTAAAGTGATATTTGCGGGCAGCCGTGAAAGCATTGATGTAAAAACGCCTGTAAATGTCACCGTGGGCAATGCGGGTGGAACCAGCATGAGCATGAATGGCAAGCCAGTTGAGTTGGCACCACACTCGCGCAACAATGTTGCGCACATCAAACTAAACAATTAAAACTTATGCGGCGTCATTCTTTTCAAGTCATGATAGGTCATGTGCCTGTGGGTGGCGGCCTATCTGGCTCGCCACAGGCTAGCGTCGTCGTGCAAAGCATGACTAATACCGACACCGCTGACGCACAATCTACTATTAATCAGGTGTACGAATTGTGGCAAGCAGGCAGTGAAGTGGTGCGGATTACTGTGAATTCGCCTGAGGCGGCGAGCCAAGTTGCAACGATTAGAAAAGGCTTAGATGACCTTGGTTGCAACGTGCCGCTGGTGGGCGATTTTCATTATAATGGCCACAAATTGCTGGCGGCTTATCCTGATTGCGCGCAAGCACTGGCTAAATATCGCATCAATCCTGGCAATGTGGGCAAAGGTAGCAAACGCGATGAACAGTTTGCTTACATGATTGAAGCGGCCATAAAATACCAAAAATGTGTGCGCATTGGCGTCAATTGGGGCAGCTTAGACCAAGCCAAAATGGCGCAAATGATGGACGACAATGGCAAGCTTGAAAATCCACTATCAGCCGACGAATTAATGCGCGAAGCGCTCATTCAGTCTGCGCTCGAAAGCGCGCAACAGGCCGTGGATATTGGCTTGCCAGCCAATCAGATTATTATTTCTTGCAAAGTCAGCAATGTGCAAGATTTAGTCAAAGTGTATCGCGAGCTAGCCAAGCGCTGCAACTACGCGTTGCATTTAGGTTTGACAGAAGCGGGTATGGGCAGCAA
>JANOWA010000284.1:0-3790 GCA_031417675.1 Methylotenera sp. | reverse complement strand
ACGGTCTCCCGTCAGCCTAAGTACGTTCAAATCCTACTATTATTTGATTTCGCCAGTTGCGCCAGCTTCAATCAATTTTTTCAATGCTGCATCAGCATCTGCTTTGTTAACGCCTTCTTTAACTGCTTTTGGTGCGCCATCCACTAAGTCTTTCGCTTCTTTCAAACCTAAACCAGTTAATTCGCGCACTGCTTTAATCGCGCTCACTTTTTGTTCACCCGATGTTAAAATCATCACAGTAAACTCAGTTTGCTCAGCCGCTGCAGCTGGTGCTGCACCGCCTGCGCCGCCGGCAGCTACTGCTACCGCAGCTGCTGATACGCCAAATTTTTCTTCGATTTCTGTAATCAGTGCGGTTAACTCTAACACTGTCATGCTGCCTACTGCATTTAAAATATCTGCGTTTGAAATTGCCATTTGAATAGTTCCTTAAAATTTAATACGAATGTTTAATAATAGTGTCGAATGAATTAAGCTGCTTTAGCATCACGAACTGCTGCAATTGCGCGTGCAAACTTAGTTGGCACTTCGTTAAGCGTGCGTGCAAATTTAGCCAGCAACTCATCGCGACTGAGCATAGAAGCCAAGGCTTGAACACCTGCGGCATTCATCACTTGATTTGGCATTGCGCCAGATTTAATCACGAACTTATCATTTGCCTTAGCAAAATTGTTCATGATTTTTGCCGCTGAAACTGGGTCGGTAGAAATACCAAACACCAATGGCCCAACCATCTCTGCGCTTAAGCCTGAAAATGCTGTGCCTTCAACGGCGCGGCGCACTAGCGTATTTTTCAACACACGCAAATAAACGCCAGCTTTTCTTGCTTCTGCACGTAATATGGTCATATCTGCTACGCCCATGCCACGATACTCAGCCAACACAATTGCTTGGGCTTGTGCCACTTGCGCACTTACTTCGGCAACAACTGCTTTTTTCTCTGTTAAATTTAGACTCATCGTCCTCTTCCTTCCGTTAAAATCTCTGCCACATTTCTGAAACAGAATTAGTCTCTACAAATCAATTGTAAAAACCATTTTACGGCGTCCTTATTCAGGTAACTCTACAACATATCCTGTGTCGGGTTTCGCCATCTGCGTTGGTTTCAGAAGACAGAAGACAGAGGAGGGAAGACAGCAATATCTTCCTTCGCCCACCCGCTATCCGCTTCAATTAAGTCCTTGCGGATGCCAACGGTCTTTGATGCTCTTGCTGTTTAGCTTTTGATTATTTCTTAGCTAAACAGCAAGCCCAAAGTTCTTGTTTTGAGCAGTTTAAACATTGCTCAAGTTAATTCTTATGCAACAACGGTCGCTTGGTCGATACGTACGCCAGCGCCCATGGTGCTTGAAACTGAAATTTTCTTCAAAAATACGCCTTTAGCCGCAGCTGGTTTTGCTTTATTAAGCGCATCCACTAATGCCGCCAAGTTGCCTTGTAATTGCTCAACCGTAAATGAAGCGCGGCCGATGGTGCAATGCACAATACCACCTTTATCAGTACGGTATTGCACTTGACCCGCTTTTGCGTTTTTAACCGCTGTTGCTGCGTCAGGCGTTACAGTGCCCACTTTTGGATTTGGCATTAAGCCGCGCGGGCCCAATACTTGGCCCAATGTACCAACAATACGCATGGCATCTGGCGTGGCAATCGCAACATCAAAATCTAAAAAGCCTGCTTTTACTTTTTCGGCCAAATCTTCAAAACCAACAATATCAGCACCTGCTGCTTTTGCCGCTTCGGCTTGCGCGCCTTGCGCGAACACGGCTACACGCGTTACTTTGCCTGTACCATTAGGCAATACAAGCGCGCCACGAACGAGTTGGTCTGATTTACGCGCATCAATACCTAAATTGAATACCGCATCAATTGATTCATTAAATTTAGCTTTTGCACCTTCTTTAACCAAATTTAGCGCTTCAGTTGTAGGGTAAAGTTTGTCACGATTTATTGCTGCGCGTAGCGCGTTAATTCTTTTAGCCATGTTATACGCCCTCCACTTCAATACCCATGCTGCGTGCGCTGCCTGCGATAGTGCGCACTGCAGCATCCATATCTGCTGCTGTTAAGTCAGGCATTTTGGTTGTTGCAATTTCTTCCGCTTGTTTACGGGTAATTTTGCCTACTTTGTTGGTATGGGGCGTTGCTGAACCTTTTTCGATTTTGGCTGCTTTTTTGATTAAAATCGTCGCAGGCGGCGTTTTCATCACAAAAGTGAAGCTCTTATCCACAAAAGCGGTAATCACTACTGGAATTGGCAAGCCTGGCTCTACGCCTTGGGTTGCAGCGTTAAACGCTTTACAGAACTCCATAATATTCAAACCGCGTTGACCCAATGCTGGGCCTACTGGTGGACTTGGGTTGGCTTTGCCTGCAGGTATCTGCAGTTTAATATAGCCTAAAACTTTCTTTGCCATGATGCTTCTCCTATGTGGGTAATAGCGCCTTTATGATTTTAAAAGCTCCCCGTTAAATTACTAAAAACTACCCACTAATGACTATCAACTAACGACTAACTTTAAACTTCTTTTTCGATTTGACTAAAATCTAATTCAACTGGCGTTGCGCGGCCAAAAATAACCACTGAAACGCGCAGTTTACTTTTCTCGTAATTAATCTCTTCTACATTGCCAGAGAAATCTTTAAATGGCCCATCAACCACACGTACAGACTCGCCTTTTTCAAAGGTCATTTTTTGCGTTGGATTCGATTTACTATCATCCATACGTTGTAAAATAATTTCAACTTCTTTGTCTTTAATCGGCGTTGGCTTTTGCGCGCTACCGCCGATAAAAGCGGTTACGCGCGGCGTACTTTTAACCAAATGCCAACTTTCATCCGACATGCTCATTTGCACAAGCACATAGCCTGGATACAAGCGGCGCTCAGAAATCTTTTTTACGCCTGCCTTCATCTCAATCACTTCTTCAACTGGCACTAAAATATCACCGAATTGGTCTTGGATTTCAGAGCGTGAAATACGATCTTCAATACCGGCTTTCACCGATTTTTCCATACCCGAAAACGCTTGGACTGCATACCAACGCATACTCATTAAGCACTCCGCCCCATTAACCATTGCACCATATAAGCAAAACCAATATCAACCACCGCTAAGAAGGCAGCCACAATCGCCACCAAAATAAACACTGCAACAGTCGTTTGAATCGTTTCTTTTCTAGTCGGCCAAACAACACGCTTAGCTTCGGCAACTGATTCACCCAAAAAGCCCAGCGCAGTTTGCCCTTGCGGCGTTGTCCACAATACTGCAATAGCTGCCGCAACCCCTGCTAGTATTGCAAGAATGCGTAGCACCAACGCTTTATCTGCCAGCAGATAAAAACCAGCAATACCCACCGCCAACAGCAGTGCGGACAAGACTAACTTAATTTTTTCCATCATCGTTATCTGTCTTCTACGTCTTTTCAGACTTTTTACTTAGCTTAACTATACAAACTTACTAGTTAAGCTAATGTTTTAATTTGGCAGGCCAAGAGGGTTTCGAACCCCCAACCCTCGGTTTTGGAGACCGATACTCTACCAATTGAGCTATTGGCCTATTTAACTTTATAAACTTTTAAAACTGAAAAACTACGCTGGCTATATCCAAAATTTTAGCTTAGCGTAGCTTTTCGATCACCTCTATCGCTTATTAAGCAATAATTTTTGCCACCACACCCGCACCAACGGTACGACCACCTTCACGAATCGCGAAGCGTAAGCCTTCTTCCATCGCAATCGGTGCAATCAGTTCTACCGTGATTGACACGTTGTCGCCTGGCATCACCAT
>JANOWA010000283.1:0-8077 GCA_031417675.1 Methylotenera sp. | reverse complement strand
GAGAAATGAATGAAAGTAAATTTTAAAAATACTCGTATCAGCCTAGTGCTAGTGGCTTTAGTGGCAGGCTTAACTGCTTGTAATAAACCTGCAGAAACCGATACTTCTGCAAAAACAGATGGCCTGCAAGCCAATACTGAAGCGGATTCTGGCGGTACTACCAGCAAGGGTGTTGCATACGTTACCAGCCAAGATGCTGGTGTTAGTGTGATTGATTTAGCCAGCATGACAGTGGTTAAAACGTTTGATGTAAAAGCAGCTGGCCCGCGTGGTTTAGGCGTGACAGATGACGGCAAAAAATTAATCGTTGCCACACGCGATAACGGCAGTATTTCGGTAATTGACACCGCCACTGGCGAAGTGATGCAACAAATTGAGGTTGGTAAAAACCCTGAATTTGTGCGTATTAGCGGCAATTTTGCTTATATTTCATCTGAACCAAGTGCAAAGGCTGGCCCACCGCCAAAACCTGGTGAAAAACCAGCAGAAGACGACGACGAAGAGAAAATTCCCGCTAAAATTTCTGTAGTCGATTTAATTGCAGGTAAAAAAATACGCGAAATTACCGGCGGCCCCGAAACAGAAGGCATTGAATTCTCTAAAGACGGCAAAAATTTGGTGATTACAAATGAAGCCGACAACACCGTGACCGTACACGATATTAACAGTGGCGCATTGGTTAAAACGGTTCAAACCCACGAGCATGGTGATAGGCCGCGCGGTATTAAAGTGTCGCCTGACGGCAATAACTATATTGCAACCTTAGAATTTGCCAATAAATTCATGGTGTTAGATAAAGATTTTAACTTTATTCGCACCGTAGATACTGGCGAAACACCTTATGGCGTCAGTTATGATGCGGCGGGTAAATACATTTATGTGGCCAGCAATAAAGCCAAATTAATCGAAGTATTTGACGCAAAAAGTTTTGTTAAAGTTAAAGAAGTGCAAACGGCAAACCGCTGCTGGCACTTTACTTTTACGCCTGACGACAAACAAATTTTGCTGGCTTGCGGCAAAAGTGATGCAGTGTTGGTGTTTGACGCAGAAACACTCACGCAAACTGGTCAAATTGAAGTAAAAAACTTGCCTTGGGGTTTGGTTACATTTCCCAAAAGCATGGGCAGTTTAGATGCCAAATAGTTGCTAGTCGATAGTTGTGAGTTAAAAGCCCTCACGTGTAAATAACCAGCTTTAGTTGGTTATTTACACGGGGAAGACCCCCCTGCGGACTCGGGGCTTTTTTATTTGAGTAGCCCTAAAATAAATTCCCAATCTCGCTGTTCAACTGGAGTAATAGACAATCTATTGCCGCGTTGCAAAATTCGCAAGCCATCTAATTCAGGCGTTTCACGCATTTGTTTTAAACTTAATAAACGCGTTTTGCGCACCAGTTTTACATCCACATTAAACCAGCGCGGCGTTTCTTGTGTGGCTTTTGCGTCAAAATATTTGTGGCCTTTAATAAACTGCAAGCGATCGGGATACGCCAAGCTACTGACTTCGCAAATGCCAACAATGCCTGGCGTTTCGCAATTGCTGTGGTAAAACAATACGCCATCGCCTATTTTCATGGTGTCGCGCATAAAGTTGCGCGCTTGGTAGTTACGAATGCCATACCAATCTACAGTTTTATTGGGCATCGCCGCCAAATCATCAATCGATACATCAGTAGGCTCAGATTTCATTAACCAATAACGCATACATTTCAACTTTTAATAAATATTTTGGGTATGATAATTGAAATTAGTCATTAACCATCATTTTGGCAAAAACTTTAGGATTTAAACCATGGCGCGAAATGTATTAGGCACTACTTTGCAAACATGTAGCATGCGCCCTTTAACGGGCTTTACCCGCACGGGTTGCTGCGAAACTGGGGTTGACGACACGGGTAGCCACACGGTTTGCTGCCAAGTAACCGATGAGTTTTTAGCTTTTTCGATTAGTCGCGGTAACGATTTAAGCACGCCGCGGCCAGAATATGGTTTTGCAGGTTTGCGGGTAGGCGACCGCTGGTGTGTATGCGCTGCACGCTGGCTAGAGGCCAGCGAAGCGGGTTTTGCACCGCCCGTCATTTTAGAAGCTAGCCATGCAAAATGTTTGGATATAGTGAGCTTGGCTGATTTGAAATATCACGAATTACGGTGATTTCGCCGTCATTGCGAGCGAAGCGTGGCAATCTATAATTTGTAAAATGGATTGCCGCGGGCTGCGCCCTCGCAATGACAGATGGCGGTTTTGATTTTAAGGAGAAAGCTCAAGGCGTTTGAGCGCAGACAGTACACTTAGTATGACAAGCGAAAAATAACGCAGAAATTTCGCGTTAAAAACAAAACCTATTCTCTCTGGTGTTGCCTGAGCCGTTATCCTGAACCAAAAAGGTTCAAGTGGTAACAACTTAAAGCGCATTAGGTACACCCGCCAAGAGACTCTTAAAAGAGTACTCAATTTAGGGCGCGCTCACAGCGACTTGATTAGCTGAAACCTATAACATAAGCTAGTTCAAGGAATTTAAGACTCAAGCAACACCACAGAAAACAAGTTAAGAATAACCTAAACTTGTGACGAACTGATGAAAAACAATAGTTAAAACGACTTACAACAGCTTTGCCTGTGGCAACAATGCCTCATCAATTCGACTCTGCATCGCGTTAATCCTACGCTTATAATCGCCAATGTCAACATCGCCTGTTTTGGTATTAAGCACTTCATGCGATAAATTAAGCGCGGCCATAATCGCGATGCGCTCCACACCAACGACTTTGCCGCTATCGCGAATATCGTGCATTTTTTTATCAAGATAATTGACTGCGTCAAGCAGGCCTTGGCGCTCTTCTTCGGTGCAAGAAACGGTAAACTCGCGCCCCATAATCACCACATCCACAGGTTTAATCGCGCTCATAGTGACTCCAAGCCAAACGATTCCGCATCAGCAACACTAGCTGGCAACGTTTCAAGCAAACCTTCTAATTTATTGCTGGCCAACAACATTTTACTTTTAAGGGTATCTGCTGCCTGCTGCGCTTGAGATAAATCACTTAGCAGCTGACTATTCGCCTCGCGCAGATTACTGCACAGCGAGATAAGCTTGCTCATTTTTTCTTCTAAACTTTTTAAGTCTGCTTCCATACGCTCACTATAATTGAAAAAATTCATTATAGTCAATAGCTAAGGTGGATTATTCAAAGTAATTTGGCATGTTTATTCATGCCTGTTGCATAAAATTAAATCACGCTTCGCATATTAATCTTCATAATAGTGGCTATAATGAAACCTGTTGTTAGGTGTCTTGCGTTAAATTTCTTATTAACGCGAGGTGAAACTGGGAAATAGGTGCGTTAATTTAATAATGCCTATGCTGCCCCCGCAACGGTAAGTGAGTGTAGTTTTGCAATCAGCCACTGAGTCTAACTTGGGAAGGTGCAAAATACGTGGGTTAAATTAAACCCAAATCTCACAAGCCCGGAGACCGGCCTAATTGCAACTGCCTTAATGTTAAGGCGCGCTAGGAGTACCGCGGGGTGACGGTGGCCAAAAGCTGTAGCTTAATATTTTCAAGCGCAATTTTTGTCTGTTTTATCTCTCAATATTCCCTAGTTATATCAACTGACATGCGGGGACGCATGTGTTAGGGAAATGTCATGAACAAAAAACTCATTGCCAGCCTGGTCGGTTTGGCACTTACTTCACCTGCTTTTTCTGCCGAACAAATTAATTTAGATGAAGTCACCGTAAAGGCCAATCGTTTCGAACATAAAGATACTGAAACGACTTATGCCTCAGAAATTCATACCGCTAAGCAAATTGAGGATTCTGGCGCAGCAACACTGTATGATTTTCTTGCACAGCAGAGCTCATTAAATATTGGCTCAAACTTTGGTAGCAAAGCGACTCCATCTATTAATCTACGAGGTTTTGGTGGTGAAAATGGCGCACAAAATGTAGTGATCACAGTCGATGGCCAGCGACTGAACAACATTGATGGCATGCCGCAATTGTTGGGTGCGATTCCACTAGGCAATATTGAGCGGATTGAAATTAGCAAAGGCAGTGGCTCCGTTATCTATGGTGATGGCGCTACTGCTGGTGCCATACAAATCTATACTAAAAATAAAACTGGCGTAACGGTTAGCAGCTCATTCGGTAATTTTGGACAACAAAATCACTACGTCAATGCCGGTATTGCTGAACAATATTTTGATTTATCAGCCAGCCTGGCGCATGACAGTCACGATGGTTTTAGTGAGCCAGATGAAACTGGTAATAAAGACGAATTCACCAGTGACACACAAAACGTTAAGTTAAAAATTAAGCCAACCGATAGCTTGCGTTTTTTATTAGAAGCGATAAATACAAGAAATGATGTTAGGTATGTCAATGCACTTACCAAGGCCGAGTTTGAAAGCAACCCTAAACAAGTTACCCAAAGGCTTTTTAGCCAAACCTATACACATCAAGGCCTTGATAGCCAACAATGGCGAGTGGGTGTTGAATACGACATTACGCCAAAATTTAACATTAAAGCGACTCATTTTAGAGAAGATAAATTATCTGACTTTATCAATTTTTTCTCAAAATCTGATTACGATTATGATTCTAACGATATTGCTTTAACTTATAACGGCGACACATTCAATATTGTAAGTGGCTTTCAAAACTTTGATGGTGCCCGCACGGGCTCAAACAATGTCACCACTAAAGATAATAAAGCGGTTTTCATCCAAACTGAATACCGCCCAAATTGGTTCTCTGAAGCGCTAACACTTTCTGCTGGTGGTCGTCATGAAAAAATAAAATACAGCTATTCACCCACAGCAAGCTCAGCACTCAGCGCTTCAGAAAATCTAAATGCTTGGGATATAGGCGCAAATTATCGTTTTAATGATGCATTGACAGCATTTGCTAACTACAACCAAAGCTTTCAAGCACCCGATATTGACCGATTTTTTAAATGTAGCGGTGCTTTTCCAGCACCGTGTGGCCCTTTAATTTTCAATCAACTCATCGGCTCAGCTAAAGTCAATACGTTCAATTTAGGGTTTAATCGTACGTTAACCAATAATCAATTAAAAGTTACTGCTTTCTATAGTGACTTAAATAAAGAAATTTTTCTAAATCCGCAAACAGGTGAGAATACTAATCTAGATGCCTCACACAAATATGGATTAGAGTTACAAGACCGTATTGAGTTTAATGATCAGTTAAGCGCAAGCGTACTTTATGCCTATACGCGCGCGATTATTGATAAAGAAGCGGATTTAAGTGTTGCTGAAGGCAAAAACTTACCTGGCGTTCCTAAGCATTCGTTGACTGCAAATCTAAATTACCAGTTTTTAAATCATGCTAATTTTAATTTAAGCCACGCATGGCGCAGCTCTGCATATGCTTTAAACGATTTTGCAAACAATGCTACGCAAAAACAACCCCATTACGAATCGACCAATATTGCCCTAAGTTATCAATATAAAAACTTTCAGGTATTTACTTCCGTTAACAACTTATTCGAGCACGAGAATTCGATTCAAGTTGCAGATGACGTGATTTACCCAGTCGATTTTGTGCGCACTTGGCGCGTAGGTGTTAAAGCTGATTTTTAATGCTTACTGTTGAAGCGACACTAAAAATGTTATGATTTTGATTAATATGGAGAAGACTATGGATTTAGCCGCTAAAAACCCGTTTAAATCGCAATTGATTATAGCAGTTGCAATTGCATTTTTTATGCTACTCACCCGCGGCAGCCACACGCTGACGCCATTTAGCCTGCCAGATGCCAGCGTGGTACTATTTATACTTGGTGGATTGTATTTACGTCGCGCTGCTTGGTTTGTGGCGTTTTTTGTGTTGGCTACCTTTATTGATTTTGGTGCGGCCGCGCTTGACCCAATTCAAGGTTTTTGCTTAACCAATGGCTATTGGGGCTTGATTCCTGCGTATGGCGTAATGTGGCTAGGCGGCATGTGGTTAGCCAAGCAAAATGATGTGTTTGCTGCATCGCTTAATGCAATGGCACCTTATGCCTTGGTAAGTATGTTTACTACGTTGATTGCTTTTGTGATTTCTACACAAACGTATTACTTGTTTTCTGGCCGTTTTCCTGCACAAGGCTTAATTGAATCAATGAGGCATGGTTGGGAGTACTTGCCAAGCTGGATGGGCTTTTCTGCCATGTATTTTGCAATTGTTTGGTTAAGCGTAGCCTTATGGCGTAGCGTTAAACCACTACAAACTTCAAAAGTATAATCATTGCTAATATTTAAAGCCGCTTAACTTAAAGCGGCTTTTTTTACATCAAAATGACTAAAAACCCTCACGCTTATTCGCAAAATGAACAAGCTGCCATCTATAAAGTAATTGCCGAGCGGCGCGATATGCGGCACTTTTTGCCTACGCCTGTGGATAGCGAAATTTTAACCAAAATTTTGCAAGCCGCGCACCACGCACCAAGTGTAGGTTTAATGCAACCCTGGCGATTTATTCGTATTAGCGATAAAACCTTGCGCAAAGCCATTCATAAGCTGGTAGATGCAGAGCGTATTAATACTGCGCAAGCCATTGGCGAGCTTGAAAATACCACCCGCATGGCAGAATTTATGCGATTAAAAGTAGAAGGTGTTTTAGACTGTGGTGAGCTACTGGTTGCCACTTTATGCGACAAGCGCGATGCGCATGTTTTTGGCCGCCGCACCTTACCAGAGATGGATATAGCCTCTGTGAGTTGCGCCATACAAAATATGTGGCTAGCCGCGCGTGCAGAGGGCTTGGGTATGGGCTGGGTAAGCCTGTTCGACCCAATAAAATTGGCTAAATTGCTAGGTATTCCAGCAGATGCAAAACCTATTGCCATTTTATGCTTGGGCTATGTGAATACATTTTATAAAGAACCCATGTTAATTGAAGAAGGCTGGGCTACAGCCAAGCCGCTATCAAACATGCTAATGGAGAATGGTTGGCAAGTATGAGTATTCATTTAATTTTAGGTGGTGCACGCTCCGGTAAAAGCACCTATGCAGAACAGCTCGCTATTGCTAGCGATTTGCCAGTCACTTATATTGCCACTGCACAGGTTTATGATGATGAGTTTGGCCAGCGTATAGAACACCACAAAACGCGCCGTGCTACATTGCCTTTTAGACATTGGCAAACGGTTGAAGCACCTTTTAATCTAGCCAACACTTTACAAATGGTTGCCAAAGAAAATACATGCTTGATTGTGGATTGCCTTACGCTATGGCTTGCGCAATGTATATGCCCAGACTGCGCGCCTCCTGAAGGGGTGGATTGGGCGCAAGAGCGCATCGCCTTGTTAGAGGCCTTGCCTAACTTACAAGGTACTATTATTTTAGTCAGCAACGAAGTCGGCATGGGCATTGTACCGCTGGGCGCGATTAATCGCCAGTTTCAGGATGAACAAGGCAGATTGAACCAGGCAGTAGCGAAAATTGCCAACAAAGTGAGCTTTATTGCGGCGGGCTTGCCAATTCAACTGAAAGGCCAAAATTAAAGGCTAGGATTAAAGGATAACCATGACCGAATTTACATTAAAAGGTGAATACATCGCGCTATGCGATTTGCTTAAGATTGAGGGCATTGCCGATAGCGGCGGCCAAGGCAAAGCGATGGTAGCAGAAGGCGTTGTAAGGGTTGATGGTGAAATTGAGCTGCGTAAAACTGCCAAAATTCGTAAAGGGCAAGTGGTGGAATGCCTAGGCCAAACGATAACTCTAGTTTAAGTAGTGGCTGTGGTTTAAAGGTTTACGAATGTAATTTTTGGTACGGTTTGGGAAAAATCGAGCTGCGTTACGCTGCCATAATCAATTGTAAATCGAAATAAACCTTTAAGTGGTATATTCAGAACATGCGCCAGCAGTGCCCGTATCGTGCCGCCGTGGCTAATCACTGCAATATGTTCGTTTGCATGTTTCGCCAATATTTCTTCTAAAAAACTCAGCCCACGTTGCTGCAATTGGCTAAACGTCTCACCATTGGGCGGGGCAATGTTGGCATAATCATGCGCCCACGCATCAAAAATGTCGCGCGGAATTTCATCCCAAGCTTGCAGCTCCCAATCACC
>JANOWA010000282.1:0-9620 GCA_031417675.1 Methylotenera sp. | reverse complement strand
TGACGCAGGCGGTGACGACTTATTCGCACACTTCTCAGCTATCGTTGATAGCGGCTACAAAAGTTTGAAAGAAAATGATCGCGTTAGTTTTGACGTGACAGAAGGCCCTAAAGGCAAACAAGCTTCTAACATTCAAAAAGCGTAAACGCTTTGGCAAGTGAAAACTTGCATTCAAACTAACGGATTCTGAAGCTACTTTTGTACGACAGAATTCTTAAAAGCGGCTCCTTGTGAGCCGTTTTTTTATGAGCTGATTTCCCTCCAGTTATTATCGTTGATTAAATCCAACTCTTTTAATTGCGCATTTCTTATTAAGTGATGACATCGCTTGCCTAATATTAATAGAGCCATGTGGTTGTAGCCCCAAGATTGTTCTATTTTCCCCAATATTGGGGGTTCACTATCAGGAGTTGGCAAACCATCAATTATTGCTAATCTGTTGTTCATGATAAGTATTATAAAAAAATCAATCCCCATTTTTGGGGAATTTGTCATGGCATAGTATTTGCATGCTTAATTATATAAAAACAAGTGTTGCTAAATTAACTCCAATGTCATTAAATTAACTATAGTGTCATTAAATTAACTTAAATCTAATCGTTAAAAAACAGGAAGCAATCAATTTTACATGGCAATAATTAAGTTAAACTTTGTTAGCAAGGGATGTTGCTATGTTAAATAGCTTTAAACAACCACAAAATGAGCTTGCACAAGTCATTTTAAGTTTTAAATCTGCATTTAAAACGGTAGGTGTTTTTAGCGCCGTCATTAATTTAATGATGCTTATCCCCTCATTGTATATGCTGCAGGTTTACGACCGTGTGTTGTCTAGCCGTAATGAGATGACCTTGCTGATGATCACCGCCATGATAGTGGTGGCTTTTATCATTATGGGCGCGCTTGAATTTGTGCGTAGCTTTGTGCTGATTCGTATTGCTTCCCAGTTGGATATGAAGCTCAATAAGCGCATATATACGGCTGCTTTTGAGCAAAACTTAAAGCGCGCAGGCGGCAACGCAGGCCAAGCCTTGCAAGATTTAACCACCGTGCGCCAATTTTTGAGCGGTAACGCGCTGTTTGCATTTTTTGATGCGCCTTGGTTTCCTATTTATTTGGTCATTATTTTTCTAATACATCCTTATTTAGGTGTTTTTGCCTTGTGTGGCACGTTCATCCATATGAGTTTAGCCATATGGAATGAAAAAGCCACCAAAAAGCCGCTTGCCGAAGCGAACTCAATGGCAGTAAGTGCCAATAATTTAGCCACTAATAACTTACGCAATGCCGAGGTAAT
This sequence comes from Methylotenera sp., assembly GCA_031417675.1. GTDB lineage: Bacteria > Pseudomonadota > Gammaproteobacteria > Burkholderiales > Methylophilaceae > Methylotenera_A. Next base: position 8,326 of record JANOWA010000282.1, on the reverse strand, counting down.
AGAGGCGATGGGCATGTTGCCTAATTTTACTAAGCGTTGGTATAGCTTGCACACGCGCTTTCTTAATTTACAAGCAGAGGCCAGCGAAAAAGCAGGCATGATTACTGCAACCACCAAGTTTGTACGCGTGACATTGCAATCACTTATTTTAGGCTTTGCGGCTTTGTTGGTGTTAGATGGAAAAATCACCTCTGGCATGATGATTGTATGCAGCATTTTGATGGGGCGCGTATTAAACCCAGTTGAGCAGCTGATTGGTGTTTGGCGTGGCTGGAGCAGCACAAAAAGCGCTTACAATCGATTAAACGATTTATTAATTGCCAACCCGCAGCGTATAACAGGCATGCCGCTGCCAAAGCCCATCGGCATGCTATCACTTGAGACAATTACTGCGTTTCCGCCTGGTTCAAACAGAGCCGCTATTAATAACTTAAGTTTTGGTATTTCGCCAGGAGATATATTAGGCATCGTGGGGCCAAGCGGTGCGGGCAAATCAACTTTAGCGCGGGTTTTAGTCGGTATTTGGCCAGCAGCAATGGGAAAAGTACGGCTAGATAATGCCGATGTATACCAATGGAATAAAGAAGAACTTGGGCCGCATATTGGCTATTTACCACAAGACATTGAATTATTTAGCGGCACGGTGAGTGAAAATATTGCGCGTTTTGGCGAAATAGATGCCGAAAAAGTAGTGCAGGCAGCTAAACGCGCTGGCGTACATGAGATGATTTTGTACCTGCCAAACGGCTATGATACCTTGCTGGGCGATGGCGGCGCAGGTTTATCAGGCGGACAAAAACAAAGATTAGGCTTGGCGCGCGCGATGTACGATGACCCATCATTTATTGTGTTGGATGAGCCGAACTCTAATTTAGATGAAGTAGGTGAAGCGGCGTTAATTGCTGCGGTGCAAGATTTACGCGCACGCGGCAAAACGATCATTATGATTACGCACCGCATTAGCACCATCGCGGTGACGAATAAACTGCTGGTGCTTAAAGATGGTGTAGCGCAAATGTTTGGGTTGACCAATGTTGTACTAGAAAATTTAAGCCAACAAAATCAGCAGCAAATTAAGCAAGCGCAAGAAGCGCGGGAAAATAAAGCCACTAATGTGTCAGAAAGCTTGCCTAACCAACCAGAGCCATCGACTAAAGCCACCCTTAAATCCGCCACTAAAAATTCAAATACCATCAAAAATAGGACTAAAACTGCAAAGACGTCAGCTAATAATAACCCTCGCAAAAAAGCGGCGGCAAATGGCGTAAAAAATACTGAAACATCCTTAGAACAAGCTGCTGCGTCAGCAACCATTAATTAGCACAGCCATGAAACAGCTAGCACTTGACTCACAAACGATTACCGACGTTGCTTTTACCGACAATGTTGATGTAGCGCAAGATTTAAGCAAATACACGCGTATTGGTTGGTGGATTATTATCGTGGGTTTGGGCGGATTTTTATTGTGGGCCTGTTTAGCGCCGCTTGATAAAGGGGTTCCTTTAAACGGCACAGTGACTGTTGCCACCAATAAAAAAGCCATTCAACACGAAACAGGCGGTACAGTTGACGCCATATTGGTAAAAGAAGGCGATAGCGTGCAAGCAGGCGATGTGCTGGTGCGCATGAATAACGTGCAAGCGCAGTCTAATGCTGAAACTACGCGCGTGCAATACATTACTGCACGCACCACGCAAGCGCGCTTAGAGGCTGAGCGTGACAATAAAGTCGGCATTAAGTTACCAGCAGAATTTGCCCTGAAGGAATTAGACGTTCATGTAACAGAAAATTTGACCATACAAAAACAAATTGCTAGCGCGCGGCAATCTGCATTGCATAACGAATTATCGGCGATTGATGAAAATATTGCAGGTTTGGTTTCACAAATGGAGGGTTTAGAAGAATCGGTGGTGAGCAAGCGTGAGCAAAAAGCCTCAATTACCGAGCAATTAGTGGGTATGCGTGATTTGGCCAATGAGGGCTATATGGCGACCAATCGCGTTTTAGAATCTGAGCAAGGATTGGCGCGAGTGAACGCAGAAATTGCGGCTGATGTGGGCAATATTGGCCGCAGTAAACGCCAAATTGCAGAGCTAGGCATGCAAAAAACACAACGTAATCAAGAATATCAAAAAGAAGTGCGCACGCAGTTATCAGAAGCGCAAAAGCAAGCCGATGCGCTAGAAAACCAATTAAAAGGCCTTGATAGAAATGTCGTCAATGTGGATATTATTGCACCTGTAGCAGGCACTATAGTGGGTTTAAATGTATTTACCAAAGGTGCGGTAATTGCGCCAGGTTTTAAACTAATGGACATTGTGCCAAAAGAAGATGGCTTGGTGATAGTAGGCCATTTACCCGTGCATCTGGTTGATAAAGTACAGGTAGATTTGCTAGTTAACCTGATGTTTACTGCGTTTAACCAAAACAAAACGCCACATATTCCAGGCATGGTGACACAAGTGTCAGCCGACCGTTTTGTGGATGAAAAAACGGGTGAATCGTATTACAAAATTGTAACCAAAGTGTTGCCAGAAGGTTATGCGCTTGTTGCTAATTTGCAAATAAGACCTGGTATGCCCGTACAAATGTTCATCAAAACGGGTGAACGCACTATGATGAATTACCTGTTAAGGCCTATACTTGATCATCTTAAACTTTCGATGACTGAGGAATAACCGTGCCAAGTATTTTAACAAAACAATCAACAATTAGATTACAAAATAGCTTAGTTTTTGTTGCAGCATTGGTGTTGGCTGAATTTGCAGTGTCAACACCTGCAAATGCCACTGGCTTAATGGAAGCGTATGCAGCAGCGGTAGCAAACGACAGCGTTTATCGATCTGCTACGCATGAAAACGAAGCAGGGCAACAGTTTAAAGTAATCGGTCGCGCTAATTTATTGCCGAATATTTCTGCCAACTATGGCTACAACAGAAATAATCAAGATATTACTGCGCAAAGTAACAACAATACGGTTTCAGAAAAGCGCAATTACACGAGTGAAAATGGCTCGGTTCAATTACGCCAACCCATTTTTAATTTAGAAAGCTGGGCACGTTATCGCCAGGGTAATGCGCAAACTAATTTAAGTGATCAACAATTAGAAGTGAGTAAACAAGCACTTATTACGCGTTTTTTTGGCCTTTTTGCATCGGCCAATTATGCCGAAGACGTGTTGGCACTAGCAAAAGCAGCGCGCGATGGCTTTAAATTACAAGAAGAAGCCAATAAGTTAATGGCGGTGCGCGGTGAAGGTACCAAAATTGCCTTAATTGAATCGCAGGCAAAATTAAGTTTATCTGAAGCGCAAGTCATTGAAGCGGAAGATAACTTAACAGATAGCCGCAATGCTTTGGCAATCATGCTCGGTAAGGATGTTGTTGCCTTAGATATGTTAACGGATGGTTTTAATGTGCTGCCAATGCAGCCAGCAAGCTTTGAAGAATGGAAAGAGATTGCTTTGGCGCACAACCCAGAAATGGCTGCACAGCGCGAGGCGGTAGAAGTGGCTAACCAAGAAGTTAAGCGCAACCGCGCAGGACACGCTCCTAGGTTAGATGCGATTGCAAGCATTAGCAATAGCGACTCTGATACTACAGCGACTTTTAAACAAAATATTGACACCAAAAGTATTGGTTTACAATTGAATATCCCTATTTATGCAGGCGGGGCAATCAGCGCGTTAACCTCGCAAGCGCAGGCCAATCATCTAAAAGCGCAAGACGACTTACAAACAAAAACCAATGAGGTTTTGCTCGATTTGCGTAAACAGTACAGCACCATGCAAAGTAGCGCCTTAAGAATTGATGCGCTTAAACAATCGGTAGCATCGGCAGAACTGTTGGTAGCCGCCACTAAAAAAAGCCTGATTGGCGGTGTACGTACCAACCTAGATGTGCTTGAGGCACGTAAACAACTATTTGAAACAAAACGTGATTTATCACTGGCGCGTTACAACTATTTAGTGGCTTATATTAGTTTACATAAAGCGGCAGGCACGTTATCTGTAGCCCAGCTTGAAAAAATTTCACCCTATTTTGTGCAACAAGCGCGTAGTATTAAATCAGAAGATGATTATCTTGCGTCTGCGCCTTAGTATTAATAAAGGTTGAATATGCTGTGACCATTTTATCGATCATTAGGAGCAAACTTAGCCCTATCAATAATAGTGGGATTTATGCGCGAATGATACCGCTGATGCGGTTAATGTTAGCATTATCTGGCTTGCTTATATTCGCACTCAATTCACCCGATTATGCTAGTAAAGTTGCTTATAATTTTGATGCTTTTACTTTATATTTCTCATGCGCCTATTTTTTATATGCGGCATTACATTGCGCGTTTCCAGATGCAATGCTTAAAGTGTTTAAATTAGAGTGGTTACATTGGATAGACTTAACGTGGTACTTAGTACTCAATAGCTTTAACGGCGGTGTAGATAGCCCGTTTTTCTCATTTTTCTTTTTTGCAATTTTAGTTGCCTCTTTTCGATATGGCTTTAAAGAAGGCATGCGCGTCACTATTGCCTGCGTAGTGCTTTCAATCCTCACGCATGGCTTACTAAGCGATTATTCGCCCCTGCCGCGCTCGGCAGAAAGCCCACTCTATGCTGGCATCGCAAGCTGCATGTCCTTGTTAATTTTAGGTTACCTAATTGCCAAATGGGGTGGCATTGAGATACTACAAAAGCGACAACTTAAATTGCTGAGTGAAATTAATTGCATGCCTAATACACACTTAAGTGCCGAGCAAGTAATGGGCGTTTCAATTGAAATTATGCGTAAGTTTTATGGGGCGCATACTGGTTTAGCGGTGATGAAAACGCCTGATGTAGGTTACGTCATGTTTAAAGTTGAAAAAGATTCGACCAAGCCCATGATGCTAAGCCAGCCGCTAGATAGTAGCTTGGCAGCACACTTACTTGCATTGCCTGCACAATGGTCTATTTCGTTTATTAACGCTGCCAAATGGCATATATTTTCACCTTTAGCAGATTTTTCTCAGCATGATTACGCCGTGAATGACACAAGTTATCAAAAGACTTCTCAATGTGGTGAAGCAATCGCACATTTATTAGAAGCAGATTCTTTTGCTAGCGTACCGATGTTTCTGCGCGAACAAGATATTGGCAGGCTATATTTAACCAATTGCAGCACTAAAATAGGCGCTGCTGAGATTGTCTTTTTACAGCAATTAGTGAATCAAATTACCCCGCATATAGAAAATATACAGCTATTAGAAAAAATAGCGTTAACAGCAACTGCTAACATGCGCCAGAAAATTTCACTTGATCTGCATGACACTACTATTCAACCCTATATTGGGCTTAAGCTTGGCTTAGAAGCCTTGCGCCGTAAGGTTCCAGAGGGCGGATCGATTGCTGATGAGTTAGATGATTTGGTGTATATGACGGGTGAGGGCATTGCCGAATTACGCCAATATATTAGCAGCCTGAAAGAGCGTTTAGAAAAACCGCTGATGCTGGCCATTGAGCAAGTGGCCGAAAAATATCACTACCACTATGGTATTAAAGTTAAAGTACATGGAGATCATGAACTTAAAATTAGCGATAGTGTGGCAGTAGAAATTCACCAGATTGTGTGCGAGGCGCTCAGCAATGTTCATCGCCATACCACCTCTAAACAAGTCACCATTAATTTATATTATTGCTTACAATTGTTAATTGTGCAGGTGATTAATTATGGTGATAGTGTTCAAAAAAATACCAGCTTTAAGCCACGGTCTATTACAGAACGTGTCACCAATTTGGGCGGAATTGTTAAAATAAATCATCAAACAGATGGTACAACCACAATGACAGCAGAAATCCCTTTTCAACATAAGGAGATACATCATGCTAGGCACCAATAAAATAAACAAGCCTGTAAAAAAAACGTTAGCTGTTAATCATGCGTATGATAAGTCTTTAACGATTGAACAGTCGCAGTCGATAAAAATATTGTTGGTAGATGACCATAAAAGTATGCTCTGGGGTTTAGAGCGCTTAATTGAAAGCGAACAGCCACGCATGCACGTGGTTGGTAAAGCCAGCAATCGCGCAGAAGTATTTGATTTTTTGCAAACGGCTCAAGCAGATATTATCTTGCTGGATTTAGATTTAAACGGTGAAAGTAGCCTCGATTTTTTAGAAGAAATTTTGCAACATTCGCAAGCGCAAGTGTTGGTGCTAACAGCGACGCAAGACCCTGCCGTACACCAGCGTGCCATGTTATCTGGCGCAAGCGGTGTGGTGTTAAAAAACGAAAATGCAGAAGTTATTTTGCGCGCAATTAAAACGGTGCATGCTGGCGAAATTTGGTTTGATCGTGCGGCCACGAGCCGTTTATTAAGAAAGCTGAACAACTCCGCTTTTAACACTGATGATGGACATAGCAAAAAAATTGCAACATTAACGCCTAAAGAGCGCCAAATAGTTTTATCGATGGCAGCGACGCCAGGCGCGCGCAATAAAGCAATTGCTGGCCATTTGTGCATGAGCGAACATACATTGCGCAATCATTTAACAGGTATTTATGCAAAATTAGAATTATCTAATAGACTCGAGCTGGTGATGTTTGTGATTGAGCATAAATTAGCAAACCAACCTGCTTAAGTTTAAAATTATATTGGCTTAGTATTGCCAACTTAGATTTGCATATTTTATATAATTGGTCGTTTTTTGGTAGGACATTAGTCCTACAAAAAAAGGATGCGCCTCCTATGTGGCTGCCTTAGGCATCTGCTAATATTTGTTCACGTAAACGCCTACTCAAGGTTGCATCGTGAATAATCTCTACGTCCCATCTATTCGCATTTTTATTGCTGACAATTACCAAATTGTGCTGTGGGGTTTCAATAAGCTTATTCAAGGTGAGTATCCGCACATGCAATTGGTTGGAACGGCTAGAGACGCCTGCGCGACCTTAAAAGGGGTGGCAGAAATGTTGCCCGATGTGCTGGTATTAGACGATGAGTTAGTTGATATAAAATGCTTGGATTTTTTGCCACAGCTCACGGCAATTGGTCACCATAGTATTCTTGTATTAACTAGCCAACAACACTCACCTAACTTTACCCGCGATGCCTTAGCACTAGGCGCAAATGAGGTGTTAAGTAAGGATGCGCCAGCGAGCTTGCTATTAAATGCCATAGAAAGCGTGTACCACAAAGGTCACTAATTAAATCAGGTCATTAACTTAATAAGGCCAATAGTTTAATAAAATCACTAATTTAATCGTGTCACTGATTTAATTAAGTATTCATTCACCTATTTTTACCGATTACTGTTAGTTAAAGCCATGACATTTGTCCTAGCTAACCTAGGTAAATACACCTAGGCAACAGGGTAAAAAAGCCTATAAAAATAGGGACATTCAGACCATTCCAAAAATGCCTTAACTTAACTATTATCCATTCATAAGAATGATTGTTTTATGTTTTATCTATTATGAATTTTAATTATTAACTTAGGAGCGCATCATGGCCGCCAACTATCAAACCAGCTTTAACATCAACGTCGATGACCTTCAGTACATGCTAAAGCAAATCAATATCGCAGAGGCAACTTCGATAGGCTATACCGCCGCGCCAAAAACGATTGTTCAATCAATCATAGATACCTATGGTGGCGATGCAATTTCTGCAGCTTTATTACCGGCTGGCCTGCGTACAGTTAACGGCGCTTTTAATAATTTGCTCATTGCACCCACTGGCATACCAGGTACGCCTGGCTACAATCCTGGCACTAGTTTATTCGGTGCGGCAGATACCTTGTTTCCACGTTTAACTGACCCAGTATTTCAGACCGTTAACGGGCCTGGTATTGATTTTAATGGCGACGGCATTATTGACGTGGTCAATCACAATTATGGCGATGCAAGCGCTGCGCCAGGCACACAAATCAGATCGGTTGCCGATGCAGACCCGCGTCTTATATCCAATCTAATTGTGGATATGTCGGTTAACAACCCAGCGGCGATTGCCGCTTATCTAAGCAATCCGTTATCGCTAGAGCAGTTTGCAGCCGATCATCCTGGCAAAAATCCAGTGGCGCCAGGCGGCATCGTTAATTTGAACGACCTCGAAGTGACTAATTTAGATTTACGTACGATACCAAATCAATCACCTGACATTGGCCTATCTCCAGGCTTTAACTCTTGGATGACCTTCTTTGGTCAGTTTTTCGATCATGGCTTAGATTTAGTCACCAAAGGCAGCAACGGTACTGTTTACATTCCATTAGCAGCGGATGACCCGCTGTATAACAAGGGCGCGGATGGCATTGCCAACAAAGTCGTTGACGCATACTTTGTGAGCGATCCAG
>JANOWA010000281.1:0-4182 GCA_031417675.1 Methylotenera sp. | reverse complement strand
TTTGGTGGATAAAGTCTATGCTGGCTTGCCTGTGAATATGCTGTTTACGGCGTTTAACCAAAATAAAACGCCGCATATTCCAGGCGTTATAACCAATGTATCGGCAGACCGTTTTGTGGACGAGCATACTGGTCAAGCTTATTATAAAGTAACCAGCAAGGTGGCGCCAGAAGGGCTGACGTTGATTGGCCAGCTTAAGGTAAGGCCAGGTATGCCAGTTGAGCTATTTATTGTAACGGGCGAGCGTACCATGATGAATTACTTGTTTAAACCCATTTTTGATCGTTTAAAACTGTCGATGACAGAAGAGTAAGCACACAATTAACAGCGTTAGCCACGCTAACGCATGCCACATTTAATTATTGCGGATAACAATTAATACGTAGAAATGATGACTAAATTTAATGCATTTAATGCTTATTTTTATAATTTAATTAAAAGCTTGGCTCGAAATTTGCTAAAATACTCGCATGAACTCAACAAAACCAAGCTTAATAGCTAACAGTAAACTCGCTTCAACCGCAGCGAAACCTAAAACCATGCCTAAATTAACGCCTGTAAAACAAGCGCTGCAAAATCATCTTATTTTCTCTACATTCAAGACCAGCGCCACTGCCACGCCACGTGACTGGTACGATGTGGCGGCCTATACGGTGCGCGATCACGTAGTCGCGCGTTGGGTAAAAACCGCTGATGCCTATGCCGAGCAAGACCCAAAACGCCTTTATTATCTTTCATTAGAGTTTTTAATTGGGCGCATGCTCAGTAATGCTGCACTTAATTTGGGCATGCAAGATGAATTAAGCGACGGTTTAAGTGCGTTAGGTCATAGTTTAGAGCAAGCGGTTGAGATGGAGCAAGATGCAGCGTTGGGTAATGGCGGCTTGGGTCGTTTGGCGGCCTGCTTTTTAGATTCAATGGCAACCATGAATATCCCCGCCACGGGCTATGGCATTCGCTACGAATTCGGCATGTTTAAGCAATCCATTGAGCATGGTCAGCAGATGGAAAATCCAGATAACTGGCTGCGCTACGGCAATATTTGGGAGTTTCAGCGCCCAGAAGCAACATACGATATTAAATTTTATGGCCGCGTATTACAGGTGCTAGAAAACAATGTCACCACTTTCCATTGGGTAGATGCAGAGCATGTAGTAGCGATGGCCTACGACGTGCCAGTGCCAGGTTACGGCACAGAAACAGTCAATAATTTGCGCTTGTGGTCGGCCAAGGCTGCGCGCGAGTTTGATTTGCGCCATTTTAACGACGGCAATTACGAGCGTGCGGTAGAAGAGCGGGTTGAGACAGAAACTATCTCAAAAGTGCTTTACCCCAACGATGCTTCTGCATCGGGGCGTGAGTTAAGGCTTAAACAACAATATTTCTTTGTTTCTGCTTCCATTCAAGATATTTTGCGCCGCTTTTTAAGCACGCATCCAATGAAAAAGCCAGCAGATTGGGCACTGTTGCCAGAAAAAATCGCCATTCAACTCAACGATACGCACCCCGCGATTGGCGTGGCCGAGATGATGCATCAGTTGGTAGATACGCACCGCTTGGGTTGGGATTTTGCTTGGGGTTTGGTGAATAAGATTTTCGCTTATACCAATCATACCTTGATGCCAGAAGCGCTTGAAACTTGGTCGCTAGAGCTGTTTGCCGCTTTGCTACCGCGTCATTTGGAGATTATTGTTGAGATTAATCGGCAGTTTTTAAGCTTGGTCAGCCGCAATTTTCCAGGCGATGCCGATTTAATTCGCCGCGTATCAATTATCGATGAAACGCATGGCCGCCGCGTGCGCATGGCGCATTTGGCTGTTGTGGGTTCACACACCGTTAATGGTGTGGCCGTACTGCATAGCGAGCTGCTCAAAACGACTTTATTTGCCGATTTTCACAAAATTTACCCGAACAAACTGACCAATGTGACCAACGGCATTACGCCGCGCAGGTGGCTGAATGAGGCGAATCCCTTATTAACGACATTGATCAGCAAAGCGATTGGTGATGGCTTTCTGCAAGATTTAACGCTATTGACTAAACTCACGCCGCTGGCCGATGACAAGGACTTTCGCAAAGCGTTTCGCGCGGTAAAACAAGCCAATAAACAACGTTTAGCAACAAAAATTCAATCGCACACGGGCATTACTATTAATCCAAATAGCCTGTTTGATGTGCAAATTAAGCGTATTCACGAATATAAACGCCAACTACTCAATGTGTTGCATGTGATTACCTTGTATAACCGCATTCGTGCGGGCGAGGTTGGCATCACACCGCGCACGGTAATTTTTGGCGGCAAAGCGGCACCTGGTTATTGGATAGCCAAGCAAATTATTCGTTTAATCAACGATGTCGCTAATATTGTCAATCACGACCCCTTGGTTGGTGATCAGCTCAAGGTGGTGTTTTACCCCAATTACGATGTTTCCTCTGCCGAAATTCTATTCCCAGGCAGTGATTTATCTGAGCAAATATCTACCGCAGGCACCGAGGCCAGCGGCACTGGCAACATGAAAATGGCCTTAAATGGCGCCTTGACCATTGGCACGCTTGATGGCGCAAATGTAGAAATTAAAGAAGAAGTGGGTGACGAAAATATCTTTATCTTTGGCTTAACCACGCCAGAAGTCGCGTCAATTAAGGCGGCTGGCTATAACCCGCGTGATTATTACAACAATAACCCCGCCTTAAAACAAGTGCTTGATATGATTGGCAGCGGCTTTTTCTCTGCAGATGAGCATAATCGCTATCAAGCGATTGTCGATAATCTACTTAACAATGGTGACAACTATTTATTACTGGCAGATTATGCGAGTTATGTCGCCACGCAAGATGAAGTCGGCAAGCTGTATCAAAACCAAGAGGAATGGGCGCGGCGCGCCATTTTAAACGTGTCACGCATGGCCAAGTTCTCTAGTGACCGCACAATTGGCGAGTATGCAAAAAATATCTGGAATGTAAAATCTCTTTAAATCTATAACGTTAAATGCTAAAAAGCAGCAAGCAAGCGTAAACTATTGGTTAGTAGTCAACGTTACATACTAACTAATTAATAATAGGGGTTTATCATGAGGAAGTTAATTGCAGTATCAGCACTAGCGATGTTTATGACACAAGCCAATGCCTTGGATTTTTCGACTTTGAAAGACGCCATAAAAACGACTGGAAACAATAGCACCAGCGCGGGCAGCAGCGCTGGCAGTGCCACGGGCGGCGTTAGTAGCCTAAGCAATACAGAAGCCAGCGGTGGTTTAAAAGAGGCGCTTACGCAAGGCGTTGGCAAGGCAGTGGCTAGTTTGGGTGCGGCTGATGGGTTTTTTGGTAACAATGCAGTCAAAATTCCATTGCCAGATTCACTTAAAAAAATTCAAAAAGGCATGAAATTTATGGGCATGGGCAAGCAATCGGATGAATTAGTGCTAAAAATGAATCGCGCTGCCGAAGCGGCCGTGCCAGAGGCCAAAACCTTACTCGTTGATTCTATTAAGAAAATGAGTTTAGCCGATGCCAAAAGTATTTTAACTGGTCCACAAGATGCCGCCACACAATACTTTAAAAAAACCACCTCTGCACAAATGGGCGAGAAGTTTTTACCAATTGTGCAAAAAGCCACCGCAAATGTTTCATTGGCCGATAGCTACAACAAATACGCCGAAATGGGCGCTAAATTTGGCGCAGTAAAAAAAGAAGATGCCAATATTAACCAATATGTAACGCGTAAAGCGCTCGATGGCGTGTATTACATGGTGGCGCAAGAAGAGGCGGCCATTCGTAAAGATCCGCTAGGCCAAGCTAGTAGCTTGCTTAAGAAGGTGTTTGGGTCTATTGGCAAGTAATTTATTTTAATCAACAACTTAAGAAATAAGCCCATTTTGATGGGCTTTTTTATTGGTGCATTTTAATAAAAAGTGAGAATAGGGTTTGACACAAGGTGCCTAAACTTGCTATAGTCTCATCTCTCGGTGACACATATGCCGAATCGGACGCGGGATGGAGCAGTCTGGCAGCTCGTCGGGCTCATAACCCGAAGGTCACAGGTTCAAATCCTGTTCCCGCAACCAACAAATCAAAATGCGAAGCGTTTTAGATTTTTGCGGTACCCGAAGCGGTGCAACCAGTTTAAACACAGCGATTTAAACTTTTAGCGCTTAATTTATTTTAAGCATATAGCTCTTTAAC
>JANOWA010000280.1:0-7151 GCA_031417675.1 Methylotenera sp. | reverse complement strand
GTGGTGGTGCGTTGCCGCGCATTAGGCATGTTGCAAATGACAGACGAAGCAGGAGGCGACGGTAAATTGCTGGCGGTGCCGATTGAAAAAGTATGCGGTTTATACGCTTACCAAAAAACTTACAAAGATGTGTCGCCTTGGCGCCTTGAGATGATTGCGCACTTTTTTGAACATTACAAAGATTTAGATAAAGGTAAATGGGTGAAAATTGAAGGCTGGGTGGATATTGACGAAGCACACAAAGAAATTATGGATGGCGTGAAAAGGTTTAACGAAGCAGAAGTGAAGCCAGCATTTTAGGTTTAATTGTATTGAAAAAGGTGCAAACTTTGCGCCTTTTCTTGTTGTAAAGTTTAAGCAGCAACCACACCAAATAAGCTGCCCACGCCTGCCGTGGCAGCCATTGCCAGCGCGCCCCAAAACGCCACCCGCGCCGTACCTACCCAACAATTTGCGCCGCCCACTTTTGCGGCCAAGCCGCCAAGTACAGCTAAAAAAGCCAGTGACATCAATGCCAAAGGCCAAATCAAATGACTCGCTGGCATTAACATAACCACCAACAAAGGCAAGGCAGCACCCAGCGCAAAAGAGGCTGCAGAGGCTAGTGCGGCTTGAATTGGCTGTGCCAACATGGCTTTGTTTATACCAAGCTCATCGCGTGCATGCGTGCCTAGCGCATCATGCGCGGTAAGCTGTAGCGCTACTTGATGCGCTAAATCGGGCGTTAAGCCGCGCTGCACATAAATGCCCGCTAGCTCTTGCAGTTCGTGGTCAAAATCAGTTTCTAACTCAACACGTTCACGCTCTAAATCAGCTGTTTCGGTATCGGCTTGAGAGCTGACAGAAACGTACTCGCCCGCCGCCATCGCCATGGTGCCAGCCACCAAACCCGCTACCCCTGTTAACAAAATTGCGTCATGCGCCATGTGCGCAGAAGCCACACCAATAATCAAGCTAGCAGTCGATATAATGCCGTCATTAGCGCCCAGTACAGCCGCGCGTAGCCAGCCTATGCGATGTGAGCGATGAAATTCTGAATGTCTCAAAATGGATGCCTCAAGTTAAATTTCTTAAACTACCAGTGATTAAATAGTTTGGTTTGCTTGTATTAATACGCAAGACTATTTTTAAATCATTTGGTTTGTTTGTACCAACGCTAAAGCTGTTTATAACAATCATTTGGTTTGTTTGTACAAACATAAGTTTAATAAAAAAGGCGACTCGCGTCGCCTTTTTTATTTATTCAAAAGCAAATTACAAGTGAAGCAATGGCACAATCAATAACGCCACAATATTGATAATTTTAATTAACGGATTCACCGCAGGGCCAGCCGTATCTTTGTATGGGTCACCAACGGTGTCGCCTGTCACAGCCGCTTTGTGCGCGTCTGAACCTTTGCCGCCGTGGTTACCATCTTCAATATACTTTTTGGCGTTATCCCAAGCACCGCCGCCTGTACACATAGAGATTGCCACGAATAAACCCGTTACAATCGTACCCATTAGCAAACCGCCAAGTGCTACTGGACCAAGCAATAAGCCAACAGCAATTGGCACAGCCACTGGTAATAATGACGGAATCATCATCTCTTTAATGGCCGCTGTGGTCAGCATATCGACCGCTTTACCGTATTCTGGCTTTGCTGTGCCTTCCATAATGCCTTTAATATCACGGAACTGACGGCGCACCTCTTCAACTACTGCGCCAGCTGCACGACCCACCGCTTCCATCGCCATGGCAGCGAATAAGAAGGGGATTAAGCCACCGATAAACAAGCCAATAATCACCATTGGATCACTTAAATCAAATTTAACATCAATGCCAGCGCCTGTAAGCTTGTGCGTGTAATCGGCAAACAATACCAATGCCGCCAAGCCTGCAGAACCAATTGCATAGCCTTTTGTGACAGCCTTAGTGGTGTTGCCAACCGCATCAAGCGGGTCAGTAACATCACGTACTTCTTTTGGTAAGCCCGCCATTTCAGCAATGCCGCCTGCGTTGTCGGTAATTGGGCCATAGGCATCTAGCGCCACCACAATACCCGCCATGCTTAACATGGATGTGGCAGCAATAGCAATGCCGTACAAGCCACCTAAATGGTATGAAACACCAATTGCTAAACAGACTGACAATACTGGCCAAGCGGTTGATTTCATTGAAATACCAATGCCTGCAATAATATTGGTTGCGTGGCCAGTGGTTGAAGCTTGCGCAATGTGCTTTACAGGCGCGTAATCTGTGCCTGTGTAGTACTCGGTAATCCATACCAATGCCGCTGTAAGTACCAAACCAACCGCACATGCACCAAATAATTGGTTAGCAGAAATGACTAATTCGCCCGCTGTTAAACCTTCTGGGAACATTTTCATGGTAACAAAATAGAATGCAATTAACGACAACACGCCCGCAACCGCTAAGCCTTTATAAAGTGCGGGCATGACGTTTTTCATACCTGGTGAGGCTTTAACAAAGAAGCAGCCGATGATAGAAGCCACGATAGAAACCGCGCCCAGCATCAACGGATAAATAATGCCGTTTGAGCCAGCGTTAGTGATAAGCAAGTGACCTAACACCATAGTGGCGATTAAGGTTACTGCATAGGTTTCAAACAAATCCGCCGCCATACCAGCGCAATCGCCCACGTTATCACCCACGTTATCAGCAATTACCGCTGGGTTACGTGGGTCATCTTCTGGAATACCCGCTTCTACTTTACCAACCAAGTCAGCGCCAACGTCAGCACCTTTGGTAAAAATGCCGCCACCCAGACGCGCAAAGATAGAAATGAGTGATGAGCCAAAAGCTAAGCCGATGAGTGGATCTAGGTTAGTGGCATTTTCACCGCCTAAAAACCAGTAAAAACCTGCTACGCCGAATAAGCCTAGGCCAACCACCAACATACCAGTAACCGCGCCGCCTTTAAAGGCTACGTCAAATGCTGGCGCAATGCCGTTTGTTGCCGCTTGTGCCGTACGCACATTGGCTTTAACCGAGACATTCATGCCGATAAAACCGCAAGCGCCAGACAGTAAAGCGCCTAGCACAAAGCCAATGGCCGTTGTTGTGCCTAAAAACACCGCCACTAAAATAGCCAGCACTATGCCAACCATGGTGATCGTTTTATATTGACGGGCTAAATAAGCCGCTGCGCCTTGTTGAATAGCGCCCGCAATCTCTTGCATTTTCTCGTTGCCGGCTGGCAAATTGGTAATCCATTTACTCATTATTACGCCATACAACACGGCTAGAACTGCGGCCGCAATGGCGATTATTAGTGCAACTGACATGACTTCTCCCTATCTATTTTGACAATCTGAATCTTAATTAAAAATGTGCTACGAACTAAAAATCATTGTAAAAATGCTTGTAAAAATCATTGCTAAAATGTAATTCATTTGTAACAACGCAACGCATTATGGCATTAATAGTGAATCGCGACAACCACTTGCGGCGACCTGATTTATTCGATGCTAATTAAGCGGCATCATGTTTTGCAGCGCGCAGCAATTAGCAAAAAGCGCTTAGTTATCGTCAATTTTTTTACAAGCCGTTATCGTATCTAAACCTTGCCAACAAGGGCGGCTTATGAATAAATTGGTAAGATTATCTGCTGCAATTTTAATTTTTGTCGGCTAGAGCGTTTAGTTTTGTGGCGAGTGGAGAATCGCCTAAACGATCTGCCAATTGTTTTAAGCTGTTGGATGCATGCCTAGAAAGTAGGCGCGGCGCTTTAATGACTGGTTTTGGGCGAGATTTTACTTGCACTTTGACCACAATTGCAGTAACTTTACATTCCCTAAAAGCGTGGTTACTGTTTTGCAAATTTTGTAATTGAGTCAATAAGCTAGCTTGTGTTAGTTTAATTTTATTGGCCACGATTGCACTATCAGCCAAAATAGTTAATTGGCCGTTAGTCAAGCTGCTAGCAAAGCTATTTTCGCCTAAAATTGCAGGCGCGGCAGACTGCCAAAACTGCTGGAAAGTGAGATGTACTTGCGCGCGTTGAGTCAGCTGACTGAATGTACTGTTGTCTTGGCTATTATTAAATAAAGTGTTAATTTTGCGCATAACCAATTCTAACTAAATGTGATGGAATTAAGCTAAATATTAAACAATGAATATTATTTTTATATCAAACAAAATGGCAAAAGCCAAAACCTTGTCGGTGTTGCAGACCAGCATATTACTGGCCGCGCTAGTGCTTATACCGGTGTTGTTGACGATGTTATTTTTAACGCCGCCTAGCAATATTAAAGAGCAGGGCATGAAAGCTTTGCTACCGCCACAACTTAAAAGTACGATTATTAACTCGCAAGTGCATTTAGATGCCTACGCGAAAGAGTTGGGTGAGCTGCAAGCGCGCATGATGCGCCTTGACGCACAAAGCAAACGTTTAGCCAAACTGGCGGGCGAAAAAGATAAACAAGCGCCTGCTACCAAAGCTGTTACTAATGTGCCTTTAGATGGCCGCGGCGGCCCGCTGGTGCTGGCGCGACCGATGACTGAGCTGGATTTGCAAAAAGCAATTGCGGAATTAACCGATGCGGTTGATGCACGCGATGATTCACTCAGTAGTATTGAGGCTAAAATTTTACAGCAAAGCGTTTTGAAAGAAATGCTGCCAAACGGCGCTCCAGTGGCGGTGGCATTTAATTCATCCAGTTACGGCTGGCGCATCGACCCATTTACTGGTGGCAAGGCGTTTCACGAAGGTTTAGACTTTCCAGCCAACAGTGGCACGGCTATACACGCGGCGGCAGATGGCATTGTGTCTTTTGCAGAGCACACGCCCGATTATGGTAATATAGTCAAAATTGAACATGGCTCAGGTTTAGAGACGCGTTACGCGCATGCTTCAAAGTTGCTAGTACACGCTGGCGAGCGTGTCACAAAAGGCCAAGAAGTAGCAGAAGTTGGCAGCACAGGGCGTTCTACTGGGCCGCATTTGCATTATGAGATACGATTAAACGGCGAATCGCTAGACCCGCGCAAATATCTAGGTAATTAATAGGCGTGTTTAGCGGCGTATAGGCCTTGAAATATAAGCAAAACCCCCAATTTAAATTAGTAACATTGTTACAATAATAAGTATTTTTTCATCCAATCCAATTTAGAGGTTTCCGATATTTCGGAAAATCGGTGTCCCTTCATGTTACCCACGTTGTTCAGAAAATTCTTCGGCACTAGAAATGACCGCTTAGTTAAGCAATATTTTCATAAAGTAAAAGAAATTAATGCCTTAGAGCCTGCCATGCAAGCTTTATCCGATGCGGATTTGCGCGCAAAAACTGAATCATTTAAACAACGCTTTACAGCAGGCGAAAGTTTAGAAAAACTATTGCCAGAAGCCTTTGCAGTCGTGCGCGAGGGTAGTGTGCGCAGCTTGGGTATGCGTCACTTTGATGTGCAAATGATCGGCGGCATGGTGCTAAATTCTGGCAAAATTGCCGAGATGCGCACGGGCGAGGGTAAAACGCTGGTGGCAACGCTGCCCGTGTATTTAAACGCCATTACTGGCAAAGGCGTGCATGTAGTGACGGTGAACGATTATCTAGCCAAGCGCGATGCCGAGTGGATGGGCAAGCTGTATAACTTTTTGGGCTTGTCGGTAGGTATTAATTTATCGCAAATGCAGCATGATGCCAAACAGCTGGCCTACGCTGCAGATATTACCTACGGCACCAATAACGAGTTTGGCTTTGATTACTTGCGCGACAACATGGTGTTTACGGCGGAGGAACGCACACAGCGCAAGCTTGTATATGCGCTGGTTGATGAGGTTGATTCGATTTTAATTGATGAGGCGCGTACACCGCTGATTATTTCTGGCCAAGCCGAAAATAGTATTGATTTATATAACCAAATTAACGCCGTTGCGCTGCAATTAACAGCCCAAACGGTAGAAGATGGCGAAGGCGATTTTTGGGTGGATGAAAAAGCGCAAACCGTCACCATGAGCGAGGCGGGTCATGAACGTGCAGAAGCTATTTTAACCAGCTCCGGCTTGTTGCCAGTGGGTTCTAGCTTGTACGAACCTGCCAATATCACCTTGATACATCATTTATACGCATCGCTACGCGCGCAAAATTTATTTAATCGCGATCAACACTATGTAGTGCGCGATGGCGAGATTATTATTGTCGATGAATTCTCTGGCCGCATGATGCCAGGCCGCAGATGGTCAGATGGATTGCACCAAGCGGTAGAAGCCAAAGAAGGCGTAGCGATTCAAAAAGAGAACCAAACGCTGGCATCCATTACCTTTCAAAATTACTTCCGTATGTACGAAAAATTAAGTGGCATGACAGGCACGGCTGACACCGAAGCCTATGAATTTAATCAGATTTATGGCCTAGAAACGGTGGTGATTCCAACGCATCGTACCATGTTGCGCAAAGACGCCATGGATAAAGTGTATCGCACCTCAAATGAAAAATATAACGCGGTAATTGAAGATATTCGCGCTTGTCAGGCAATTGGACAGCCCGTTTTAGTCGGCACAACCTCGATTGAAAACTCAGAAATTATTTCAAATTTACTCACAAAAGTGAATTTGAAGCACGAAGTACTCAACGCTAAACAACATGAGCGCGAAGCGCATATTGTGGCTGAAGCGGGTCAACCTGGCGCGGTTACTATTGCCACCAATATGGCGGGTCGCGGCACGGATATTGTATTAGGCGGCAATCCAGAAGCCAGTATCCATGCGGCTCGCAGCGATACCAATTTAAGCGATGCAGAAAAAGAAGCCAAAGCCGCGCAATTAAAAATCGATTGGCAAGTACGCCACGACGCGGTGGTGACAGCAGGCGGTTTGCATATTATTGGCACCGAGCGCCATGAATCGCGCCGCGTCGATAACCAATTGCGCGGCCGTTCTGGTCGTCAAGGCGATCCTGGTTCTAGCCGTTTTTACTTGGCGTTGGATGACCAATTACTGCGTATTTTCTCGGGTGATCGTGTTTCTGCGATTATGGAACGCTTGAAAATGCCAGAAGGCGAGGCGATTGAGCATGCAATGGTGTCACGGGCAATTGAAAATTCAGAAATCATTTCAAATTTACTCACAAAAGTGAATTTGAAGCACGAAGTACTCAACGCTAAACAACATGAGCGCGAAGCGCATATTGTGGCTGAAGCGGGTCAACCT
>JANOWA010000279.1:0-4332 GCA_031417675.1 Methylotenera sp. | reverse complement strand
TGTAGGGGAAATTGACTATTTTATTTCGCAAAATTAATTGTTTAACCATAAAAAAACCGAGCATGTGCTCGGCTTTTAAATTAATGCAATGATTAAGCTAATTTTAGCAAAAGTGTTTCGGCACGTTTACGTTGACTTGCGCCGCCCTCTTTGATTACCTCTTCTAGCAACTCCTTAGCGCCTTCTTTATCATCCATTTCCATATAGGCCGCTACCAAATCTAATTTGGTTTCTATTTCAATCGGTTCGGCGCTAGATGTGGTATTAACTTGAAGTGTATCTGCCGATTTATCGCTAACGCTATCGTTTAAATCCAAATCGATGGTTGTTAAATCAAATGAATTCGCATCAGAAAAGTCCGTATTTTTAAAACTTTCTGCTTCAGCAGATAATGTCGGAACATCGAAATTAAAGTCAGTTTCATCACTTAATTTCGCATCTGCAAAATGCGTATCCATAACACCTACATCAAGCGCTGCGTTTGCGCTAGGCGTTTCAGTTAAAGGAAACTCGAATGAATCTGTCAATTCATCTGTTTTAGCACTTAATTCTGCCAAGTCACTTGACGCTAAGCTAGTTGACTCACTACCCATATCTGGCATAAAGTGCGGCGCTGCAAAGGTAGGCACATCTAAGCTTGGCATCTCGCTACTTGGCAATTCACTACCTGGCATCGTATGGCCAAAGTCTTCAGCTACCTGTTGAGTTGTCTCTGTTATTGTTGGTAGCGCTTCATCACCAAAACTGCCCATATCAAAGTTCATAGCGCCACTATCTGCACCACTATTGTCTAGCGTGCCACCTGCATCTAGCACACCCCTTGCAACATCATCACTATGTGGCAATTCGTTGGCGGCAAGCCTATCTAAATCAGCAGAATCAGATGTGTTTGAATCATTTAAGGCATTCATCTCTAAATCAAATGCGTCTTTTGCCGTTGCGCCAATCGCTGCGCCAGCTGCGGCTATACCAGCAACAGCTGCTGCAGCCGTACCTGTTGGTGCAAAGCCTTGGGTTAAGGCCTTATTATCAAATGAAAAATCTAAATCTTTTTCTGCCGCTAAAGGCGAATCAGAAAAATCGGTCGCATCTAGCGAGCCTGTTGGCTGGCTATTGACTTGATACAAGGGATTATTAGGTTCTAATTTAATGCCAATTTCGGCTACTTTTGCCCAAGTTGGGTCTTCTGCGCCTAATGAAGTATAGAGCTCACCCGCAACCGTTTCAAAGGCTGATAAGTTTTTACTAGCCGCATACATCTCAAGCAATTTAAGGTGCAGTTCATGGCGTTTAGGCTCTTTTGCAATCGCATCTTTTAATATCTCTTCTGCTTGCGCATCGCGTCCATACGCCATATAAACTTCGGCTTCCGCAATCGGATCAACATCATTGGTGTCAATCATACCGCCGTTGGCGCTTTGAGAAAAATCGGTTAAGAATGAAGTATCGCCGCTATCAACACTAGAGTTAGCAGTATTGCCAAAAACGGTATTGGCTTTTAAACCGCCAGAGGTCATGATACCTTGTTCAAAATCAGCCAAGCTTTTTTCGCGTTTTTTGCGCAAATATAACCATCCGCCGCCCAATAAAGCTAAGGCGCCGCCTAGTGGTGCTAATAAGCTACCGTCCAAATTATCTAGCATACTACTTAAGAAACTTGGCTCTTCAACTGGCGCTGGTATAGGCGCAGGATTAACTACTGGTTTTGCAATCTCTGGTTTAGCGACCTCAGCTGGTTTAGTCACCTCAACTGGTTTAGCTGGTTCTATTGGCGCTGCAACTACTGGTGCGGGCTTTTCTACTTCAGGGTTTTTGGCCGCCACCTGCGCTTCGGCTTGCTTAGTTTCAGCTTGCTTTTGCAAATCTGACATTGCACCATTTTTCAGTGCCAATAACTTTTGCATATCAGCAATTTGCTTCTCTAGTGACGCAGATCTCTCTTGCGCTTCTTTTACGCTTTTTTCACGCGCAGTCGCCTCTTCTTGCAGTGAGGCTATTTTGTCTTGCAATACTTTTACATTGGCTGAATCTGCTTTGCTTGCCGCTGTGTCGCCTGTAGAGAGCTTAACCACATCTTTTGGGCCAGTAGCCGCAGGTGCCGATTTGTCTTCAGCCGCGCTCTTAATTTTGCCACCAGTAGAAGGCGTATTGGCTTCCGTATCAGCGGCTGGCGCTTCAGCAACCATGCCTGCTAATTTATTGCGGTAAGCGTTCCAGTTAGCCGTTTGAACTTTAATCTCTTTTTTCGCTTCACCGCGTGATACCGCGTTTAATGCTTCTGGTGAAGGCTGACGAATGATTTGTCCAACCTTTAGCCGATTCATGTTACGGCCTTCAAACGCGCTAGGATTAGCTTGATACAAGCCGACCAACATTTGCTCTAAACTAACACCTTCTGGCTTCATTTCACGTGCGATTTTAGCTAAGCTATCGCCGCGATGTGTCGTGTATTCTTCACCAGAAACCTCAGTAGCCGCTGTTTCACTACTGTCATCTTTGTCTGCTGGCAAGGCTTTAACACGTTTGTTTGCTTTTTTAGTGCCTGATGTCGCACGTATAGGTGCGTCGTTAGACATTGGTTGGTTTTGTGAGCCGCTAGCCGCGTTATGCTCGGATGCTTTTTGGCTTTTTGTACTCACAATTGGCGCTTGCGCGGTTTGCGCGCTGCTATCTGCTTCACCCGTGTAACCTGGCGGATCTAGCAATACGGTGTATTCGCGTAGCAAACGCCCCGAAGCCCAATCCACTTGAATGAGCATATCTAAAAACGGCTCGCTAATCACTTGTGACGAATTGAGTTTTAATACAGGTGCGCCAGCGGCATTTTTGGCAATACTTACTTTAATACTATTGTGAGAAGCGGGTTTTTCAATTCCTTGGGTCGTATAGGCCTCTTCAGAAGCAATGTTTGCAGTGATTGTATTTAGTTCTTCAGGCGTCACTGAAATCAGTTCGATATCCGCTTTAAGCGGTTCGCCTAAGCCAGACATCACATTCAATTTGCCTAGCCCAGCCGCAAATACCGAAATAGGCACCAACGCCATGCATAAGGCAATTGATATTCTCTTTAGTTTTGAGTTATGCACTTTCCCACCCTTAAATTCACATAAATTTTGCAATAACAAAAATAACATCAATTAGTTAGAGTTGCAAGCTCATAATGCACATTATATTACGTGGCTATGTGATTGTTCGTGCTTAGTGTTGGTTTTTACCCAATATAAGCTTTATTGTTTGCTGTGATGACTGCTAAAAGTCGCAAAATTTTAAGCTTGCTCAATCAAAATGCGTAACATACGACGTAAAGGCTCGGCCGCGCCCCATAATAGCTGGTCGCCAACGGTAAATGCCGATAGATAGTCCTTACCCATATTGAGCTTGCGCAAACGCCCCACTGGCGTAGTTAAAGTGCCTGTTACTGCTGCTGGGGTAAGCTCGCGCATGCTGGCTTCGCGCTCGTTTGGGATGACTTTCGCCCACTGATTCGCCTCAGCCAACATTTGGCTGATTTCGTCTATTGGCACATCTTTTTTCAGCTTAATCGTTAAAGCCTGAGAATGGCAACGCATGGCGCCAATCCTCACACACAAGCCATCGATTGGAATTGGGCTATCGCTGCGCCCGAGGATTTTATTGGTCTCCGCGCCACCCTTCCATTCTTCTTTACTTTGGCCGTTGCCTAAATCTTTGTCAATCCAAGGAATCAAACTACCCGCCAGCGGCACACCAAAATTTGCAGTCGGAAATTTTGCATCGCGCAAAGTGCCAGCAATGGTGCGATCAATGTCTAATATCGCAGAAGCGGGGTCTGCCAACATTTTACTAGCTGCAAAATGTGCCTCACCCATTTGATTCAGCAATTCGCGCATGTTTTGCGCGCCCGCGCCAGAGGCGGCTTGATAAGTCATCGAAGTGGCCCACTCAATTAAGTCGGCTTTAAATAAGCCGTTTAGCGCCATCAACATCAGCGAAACCGTGCAATTGCCACCCACCCAATTGTTGCCACCTTTATTTAGCGCATCCTTGATTACATGCATGTTTACCGGGTCAAGAATAATCACCGCGTCTTGCTCCATACGGAGTGTAGAAGCCGCGTCTATCCAATGGCCTTTCCAACCAGCCTGTCTTAATTTGGGAAAAATATCTGAGGTGTAATCACCACCTTGGCAAGAAATAATCACATCCATCACGCTTAGGTCATTGATTTTACTTGCATCTTTTAAAGCAGCAGAGTCTTTGCCAATATTTGGCGCAGCGCCGCCTACATTAGACGTGGTAAAAAACTGCGGCTCGATTAGCGCAAAATCATTTTCTTCCATCATGCGCGCAATC